>JAHBUY010000002.1:900000-1066592 GCA_019637795.1 bacterium
GTCGTCGGGGTTGCCCTTGATGATGAAGGGATTGAAGCTGTCGAAAGAGCCGAGGCCGTAGAGCCGCAGCTCGCCGCCCTTCGGGGCATCGGGGTTCACGTAGTCGAAGTGGGCGAAGCCGGGGCCGTACTTGAGATCGCCGTGCATGGCGATGCCGTGCGCCGGCGCGGCGGTGTCGGCGGCGTGGGCCGTGGAGGCGAGGAGGAGCAGCAGAGCGAGGATGCGCATGGTCCGCGACTCTACCGGTCGCGGCGCCGCGCCTCCAGCGTCGCCGCGCCGCGTCGCTGGCGGCATTGACTCGCCCAGGCCGCCCCGGTAGCGGCCACCCCATGTCCCAGCGCGATGCGATCCTCGATGTGGTGCGTCGCTATTGGGGGTTCGACCAGCTCCGGCCGCAGCAGGAGACCGCCATCGCCGCCGGCCTGGAGGGCCGCGACGCGCTGGTGGTGCTGCCGACCGGCGGCGGCAAGTCGCTCTGCTACCAGGTGCCGCCGGCGGTGGCCGGCCGCACCGACGTCGTCGTCTCGCCGCTCATCGCGCTGATGAAGGACCAGGTCGACGGCCTGCGCGAGAACGGCTATCCCGCCGCCGCCCTGCACAGCGGCATGGGCCTCGACGAGGTGCGCGAGGTCGAGGCGGGCCTCGCCGCCGACCGCTACCGGCTGCTCTTCGTCGCCCCCGAGCGCCTGCTGATGCCCCGCTTCCTCGCCTGGTTGGAGCGCGCCGGGGTGCGCGACTTCGCCATCGACGAGGCGCACTGCATCAGCCACTGGGGACACGACTTCCGCCCGGAATACCGCCAGCTCGCCGAGCTGAAGACGCGCCTCGCCGGCGCCAGCATCCGCGCCTTCACCGCCACCGCCACCGAGCGCGTGCGCGCCGACATCGCGGCGCAGTTGCGACTCGCCGATCCGCTGCTGCTGGTCGGCACCTTCGACCGGCCGAACCTCACCTATCGCGTCGTGCCGCGCGGCGACACGCCGCGCCAGGTGTTGCAGGTGCTGCGCCGCCACGCCGACGAGGCGGCGATCGTCTACTGTCTGAGCCGCAAGGACACCGAAACGCTGGCGGCGCACCTGGTCGCCGCCGGCCTGCGCGCCGCGCACTACCACGCCGGCATGGAGTCGGCCGCGCGCCACCGCACCCAGGAGGCGTTCGCGGAGGAGAAGCTGGACGTCGTCGTCGCCACCGTCGCCTTCGGCATGGGCATCGACCGCAGCGACGTGCGCTGCGTCATCCACACCGCGCTGCCGAAGTCGATCGAGCACTACCAGCAGGAGACCGGCCGCGCCGGCCGCGACGGCCTCGAGGCGGAGTGCGTGCTGCTCTACTCCGGCGGCGACGTGGTGCGCATCGAGCGGCTCCTCGAGCGCAGCGCCGGCGAGGCCGCGGCGGCGCGCGGCGAGGTCGAGCCCGGTGCCGCCGACCTCGAAGCGATCGAGGCGTCGCGGCAGCTCCTGCGCCACATGCAGCGGCTCGCGTCGGGCCTGGCCTGCCGCCACAAGACGCTGTCCGAGTACTTCGGCCAGCCGTACGAGCGCGAGGGCTGCGGCGCCTGCGACGTCTGCCTCGAGGAGGTCGAGGGCGTCGGCGATGCGACGGTGACGGCGCAGAAGATCCTCTCCGCCGTGGCGCGCGCCGAGGGGTTCGGCGTCACCCACGTCGTCGACATCCTGGTCGGCGCCGACACCGAGCGCATCCGGGGCCGCAACCACCAGCAGCTCTCCACCTACGGCCTGCTGAAGGACCTGCCGCGCCCCGGCGTGACCGCGATGGTGCACCAGCTCGTCGACCAGCGCCTGCTCGAACGCACCGCCGGCGACCGCCCGGTGCTGCGCCTCAACGCCGCCTCCTGGGAGGTGCTGCGCGGCCAGCGCCCGGTGCAACTCGTGCAGCCGCGCGCCAAACCGGCCGCGCTACCGCGGATCGACGGCGCCTCGTGGGAGGGTGTCGACCGCGACCTCTTCGACCACCTGCGCCAGCTCCGTCGCGCGCTCGCCGAGGCGCGCGGCGTGCCGCCCTACATCATCTTCAACGACGCTACCCTGCGCGACCTCGCCCGCCGCCGCCCGACCTCCCTCGACGCCTTCGCCCACGCCTACGGCGTCGGCGAACGCAAGCTGCAGGACCTCGGCCCGGTCTTCGTCGAGCACATCCGCCAGTGGTGCGAAGCGCAGTGAGCCGTGCGTGCGCGCGCCGTTCTCTGGACGGCTGTCGAACAGGGCACGTGCCCCGAGGCAGCGGCGCTCGTCACGCGCCATTCCCGGACACGACGGGGCGAGCGCCGGATGGCGCTCGCCCCGTATCCTGAGTGCGACGGCGACGTTCAGTTGCCGGTGACGACGGTGCAGAAGTCGCCGACGATCCCCAGCATGTTGGTCGTGTGATGGTCGACCGACGAGACCTCGCGGATCCCACCGGCGCGCTTGGCGGCCTCGATGCTGGCATCGCCGGTGGCGACGATGCCGAGGATCGAGCGGGCGCAGGACTGACCTTGCTTGGTCCCGGCGGTCGAGGTGGCGGCGATCGGCCCTTTCACGTCCGCATAGAACAGCCCGATCGCCGGCGACATCACCGGTTGGCAGGCGCTGACGAACAACGCCGACGCCGCGGTGAGCATCATCATCCAGTTACGCATCGATCACCCTCCCCTGTGAGTTGTGTAGATGGTTGAATGGCCCAGGATCGTAGAGAAGCCGCTGTGTAGAGTATTCGCCCGTCCACGGCAATGATGACGACTGAACGGGGATCGCGAAGGCCGGTGCTACGGTTCGAGCGCCAGCTTGCCGAGGCGCGTCCTGTGATCTCCCGCCATCACGTCGACGGCGAGGATCTTCGCCTCGAGCACCAGCGGCACGCCGTCCACCGGCTGCTGGGCGCCGATCACCTCGAGGCGCAGCGCCAGCGTGACGAAGCGCTCGCCGCGGTTGCGCTGCAGCACCGCCGCCGCCTCCTTGGCGTCGAGCGGCCAGCTCTGCGCCTGGCCACCGTTGGCGAGCGCGATGCGGACCTCGGCCCCGAAGGGCGACCCGGAGGGAATGTAGGTTCCGTCGCCGAGGCCGACGAAGGTGAACTCTCCGTACTTGGGATCGTACTCGCCGATCGTGGCATCGAGGTTGACCTGCAGGAACTTGACGTCGCGAACGCTCTCGGCGCGGGAGCGCAGTTGTCGCTCGACCTCGTCCGCGGTTTTCTGCCGTGTGAATTCGTCCGCTCGGCTGACCTTCGGATCGCGCGTGGCGAGCGCGGCGAACGGCGGCTCGACCCCGGCGGCCCGATAGGCGAGGAAGAACAGGTCGAGGTCGGCCGGTTGCGCCAGGGTACGCCCCGCATCCGCCGCGGCGGCGCCGCGGACGCCGATCAGCAGCCCGAGGGCGATCGTGGCGACGGTGGCCCAGCGCATGCGGCGGCGGTCGATCATCGAGATGCGGCGCATGATCGTCTCCTGCCGCTCAGAACTTCGTCGCCGGACCGGCGGCGCTCTTCGCCTTCTCGATCTCCTGCTGCTGCCGCGCCTCGTCGCGCCGGCGTTCCTTGTCCTTGTAAGTCGTCTTCGCCTGCTCGTTGAAGCGCACGAGGTCCGAGCCGCGATAGAGCGCGATGGCGAAGCCGCGGCCGAGCGCCAGGTTGTCGCGCGGCGAGCCGATGGCCGCGTCGAGCGACACGCCCTGGTTGCCGCTCACCCGCGGCGGCAAGCTCGGGAAGAGATCGTAGCCCGGGCTGCGGCCGCCGCCGGTGCCGGCGTTGAGCGCCGCGTCGGCCAGCGAGAGGAACTGCGGCGTGGTCGGCGGGCGGTACTCGGCGTACTCGATGCCCTCGTCGATGCCCTGCTCCTCCGCCGTCTTGCCGGACATGATCCGGCCGCGGCCGTCGAAGCGCCAGACGATGCGTCGCGCGTGGTATTCGCTCGCCGGCCGGTCGGCCGTGGTGTCCTTCGGATACTTGGCGAAGAGCCCGTCCGCGAGCGCGCCGGCGAGCTGCGGCTGGGCGAACTGCTTGGCGCGGCCGACGAAGACGACGCGCTCCTTGTCGGGCACGGGCGAGACGTAGACGAAAACCTCCTCGTGGTCGCCGCCGTCGTCCTTCACGGCCAGCAGCCCGACCAGGTAGGCGGTCTCCTGGTCGCGGAGCTTGTCGAGCGGCAGCCCGTAGTAGCCGAAGCCCTTGTCGGAATCGGCGTAGCGACGCTCGATGGCATAGCCGGCATCGAACTGCCGGAGCGCCGCGGTGGCCTCGTCCACCGTCATGTTCAGCTTCACGCCGGCGACGTCGAGCGCCGCCGGGTCCGTCGCCGCCGGCGGCGCGTCGGCGAGCGCCGACTGCGCCAGGCAGCCCATCACCGCCAGGCCGGCGATGTACCGGCCGACCTTGGTCGTCAGGATCTCGTTGATCATGGTCTCTCCCCCACGCGGTCTGGGTGGCGCGCGGCGACTCAGAAACCGGCGGGGCCGGCGTCGTCCGTGTCGCGCCACACGATGGTGTTGCGGGTGCGCCGGCCCTGGCATCGCCAACAGCTCGCGCCGGCGATGCCGCACTCGTGGAGCGCGGCGGGTCCGCTCTGCAGAAGCTCGTGAACGCTCGTGTGCATGGTTGTCTCTCCGCGCCCCCGCCGGTCGCCCGGCGGGGGCGCACACCGTCACCAGTAGGTCTTGTTGCCGACCGTCACCCCGGTCCCGGTGCCGTGATGGATCCCGGTCACCGGGCTGCCGTTGATGATCACGGTGGCCTGTCCCCCCGCCTGCGGCAGCGGCTGGACGACGACGACATGATCCGACATCGCGCTCTCCTCCTTTCGTCGGTCAGTTGACGGACGCTGGGGAGGCGAACGCGGAAAGTGCGACAGCGGCGGCTGCGACGCGTCACCGGCGCGCCGTGGCGAACGTGAGGAGAACCTGCGGACGCTCGTTGCCGTGGGAGTTGGCGGTCGGGCCGCGCTGCCCGAGCGGTGACTCTGGCCGCCGCGGGGCGGGCTGATCGCCGCGAACGGCGGCGGCGTCGACGACGCTACGCCCGCGCCGCGTCGCGCAGGTGATCGAGCAATGTCGCGAGGTCGCAGGACGCGCGGCGGTCGGAGAATACCGAGCGAGGCGTCTGGGAGACGAGGAAGCGGCGGCGGGCGCGGATCAGGTCCGCGGCTCGGTCCAGACGCTCGAGATCCCGGGGATCGGGGTCTGACCTCAGCTTGACCTCGACGGCCCAGCGCTCGCGCCCGAGATCGAGGACGAGATCGATCTCGTAGCCGTCGCTGGTGCGCAGGAAGGAGGGAATCGCGCGCCGGCCGACGAGGCGCAGGGTGGTGAGGATCTGTTCGATCACGAACCCCTCCCAGCTCGCGCCCACCCAGGGCTGCACCAGCAGGTCGTCACGGCTGGCCGTTCCCAGCAAGGCGTGCAGCAGCCCGCTGTCGCGCCAGCACAGCCGCGGACTGCGGATCAATCGCTTCTTCAGAGTGCCGGCATACGGCGGCAAGCGGCGCACGAGAAAGGCGCCTTCGAGATGGTCGAGATAGCTGCCCACCGTGGGATGAGACAGTCCCAGGCTCTGCCCGAGCCGCGACAGGTTCACCACCTGCCCGTGCACTGCCGCCGTCATGCGCAACAGGCGATCGATCGTCTGCGGCTTCGCGGGAAGCCCCCACGTGGGGAGATCGCGCTGCGCGAGCAGCGCGAGGTAGCTGTCCTGCCACTCGGGGCACCGCCCGGGGTCGAGGATGCCTCCGTCTGGGTAGCCGCCGCACAGCCAGTGGTCGGTGACGGCAGCGGAGGGAACCTCCCAGAGGACGAAGGGCGACAATTCGAGCAGCGACAGCCGGCCAGCGAGCGATTCGGAGACGTGGGTCATCAGCCCCGGCGACACCGAGCCCAGGAGGAGAAAGCGTCCGCACCGCTGACGGTCGGCATCGATCGCGCCGCGCAGCCGCGGAAAGACCGCCGGTCAGGCCTGCGCCTCGTCGAGGATGAGGAGCTCGCCGGCCGCGGCAAGGCGATCCCATTCGATGTCGAGCCGAGTCCGCTCTCCGGGCTGCTCCAAGTCGATGTAGCGCCCGCCGAGCGAGCGGGCGAGGGTCGTCTTGCCCGCCTGCCGCGGCCCGACGAGCGCCACCGCCGGATGGCGGCGAAGCCGATCGCGCAGCACCTCGCCGAGGGCGCGCTGGATATGTGTTTGCCGATCGCAAATCGATTTTCAATTTGCAAGGCGCCGCGCGGCGATGGACCAGGCCCGGCAAGCACGGACACCGGGGCGGCGTCGAACACGCTGCAGGTGCTCGCCGAGCGGTCGAGGGCATCGCCAGACCGGCGTCCGCCGGAAGTGCCACGTGGCGAGCTCGTATGGCGATGCCTTGTCGCGTGGATGGGCTTTCGATAGACCGCCAGCATGAGCCGCCAGCGTCCCTGGCCGCGCCTCGAGAAGGGCGAGTCCTGGCGGGCGCGCTCGCTCGAGGAGCGCGCCCGCGCGGTCGAGTCCGCGTGCCGAACGGCGCTGCAGATCCTCGCCGGCTCGCCCGACCGCGCGCGCCGCCTCGCCCGCATCGATCCGGTGCCGGCGTCGACGCTCGCCCACCTGCGACGTCTCGCGCGCCGCTAGACGCCATGCCGGAACCGCGGACGGCGGCCGCGGCCTGCCACGGTGCGGCCGGCGCGGAGGCGCAGCGCCGTTCCACCGCCGCGCCTCAGTGCACCCGCCGGTAGACGACCTTCTGGCCCAGCGGCGCGTCGACGCGGATCTCGTTCGACGACACGACGACGTACTTGGCGGTCTGCCCGTTGCCGTTGACCAGCACGTAGCCGTCGCCGACGTCGTAGGTGACCGGCGCCCCGACCGAGCCGATCAGCGCCTTGTCGGCGAAGAACTCCACCTGGTTCAGCCCCAGGTTCGCCATGAGCTTCGCGTCCGGGCTCGACGCCGCGGGGTCGATCTCCCACTTTCCGAGCAGCGGGTTGCCGTGGCTGCAGGCGGCGAGCAGCAGCGCGCCGCAGGCCAGCGCGCCCAGCGGCGCCCTCCGCCGTGCCGCGCGCCACCCCCACGACGTCAGCGTGATGATTCGATCGGTTCCCTTCATCGGCGTCTCCTCCCAGTGCCGCGCAGCGCGGCGGCTCGGAGACGGGCCAGGCGTGACGTCACATCACGTCGCGCCCGTCTCGCATGGTCAGTTGATCCGAGAGGGGCACGCGGATGCCGGAAGTGCTACACGCGCCGAACTGGCCGCCAGTTCCTCCGCCTGCGCGGCGGGGGAGTCACCGCGCCTTCAGCCGCTCTCCGAGGTCCTCGTAGATCGTCCGCCGATGGCCCACCGCCAGCACTCGCACGACGCGATGGTGCCGCTGGTAGACGATCCGGTAGCGGCGAACCTTGTATCGCCGGTATCCATCCAGCTCGCGGCGGAGCGGCGAACCAGCGCCCGGGTCGGTGCTCAGCAGGCGGAGCGCTTCCTTCACCCCCCGCTTCACCTCGGGGGGGCAACGCCCGGACCAGCTCGGCGACGTGAGGCGGAATGTCGATGCGGAAGGGTGGGGAGTGCTGGCGGCCGGGACGACCTTGCATGCGACGTACATGGCGCCGCGGCAGTGCGACGACAAGACAGGACGAGGCCGAAAAGTGCGGTGAGGGCTGCCTGCTCCTCGACCGGCGTGAAACTGGATTCGCGCCTCACCCGCGGCGCTTTCCGCGGGGCGGTCGGAGCGGTTCGTCGAACACCTCCTCGAACGACAGGCCCCGCTTGCCCGCCTCGTAAAAGCGGCGGCTCTTGCGGATCTGGGCCATGAGCCGAGGGTCGCTGAGGACATCGAGCGTCGCCTTGAGGCGCTCGTACTCCGCGAAGTTGACCAGCACCGCGGCGGGCTTCCCCTTGCGGGTGACCACCACCTCCTCCTCGCGCTCGACGACGCCGCTCACCAGCGCGGGGAGGTGCGTCTTCACCTCGGAAATCGGCAGGGTTTTCGCCATCGATGCTTCGGTTGACCAGAAAACTGGTCGATACAAGCCAGCCATAGGCGGTGCGGAGCCGACGCGCAATCCGAATCATCGGCGGTGCCTGGAACATTCGTCCATGTGCCGACTACGGCCTGCTGCCCGGCGAGCAGGCCGTCGGCCACGGTCGGGTCACCTGCTCGCTCTGGTGAGACCGCGAATCCGAATTTCCACGCTGGACCTCGACCGAAGCGTCGCTTCCGGCGCATCAGTCCGTTCGCATCCATCAGTCGACGTCGACGGCATCCGACGCCGGAGCGAGCTCGACCTTCCTCACCCACATCTCTTGCTCCGACAGCGGCTCGATCAGCATCAGCTCGACGAAGCCGCGCGCCGAGAGCTGCCCCTGGCGCTTGATGCTGCGGCCGCCGAAGGGGCCGGCTGTTTCGCATCCAGGGTGTAGGTCTCGCCGATCTCGAGCTCGTCTGTGCGTGAAAGTTGCTTGCGAATGGGCGCGCGCCGCCGCGGCCACGATCGCGGCTCAGAGACTTCCCCAGGCGTACGGTCGGTCCACGTACAGGGCGCCCCTCTCGGCGAGATCGGCGCCGAACAGCCAGTCGCCGCGGTACAGGAACCCCCTGGCCCCCTGCGCGTTGGCCTCCGCCAGAAAGGCGGAGGAGGAACGATCGAGAGGCCCTGGAATGAACTCGAAGTGAAACGGGGCAACCAGCGACTCGTCCTTCACGTACAGGGCGCCGCTCTCCTCGAGCGCGTCGCCGAACAGCCAATCGCCGCGGTAGGCGAAGCCCCTCGCCCCCTGCGCATTCGCCTCGGCCAGGAACGCGCTCGAAGAACGATAGATCGATCCCGGAAGGAACTCGTAGCGGAAGGTGGCGCGCTGCGACTCGTCCTTCACGTACAGGGCGCCGCTCTCCGACAGGTCCGATCCGAACACCGAGTCTCCCCGGTAGGCGAAGCCCCGCGCGCCCTGCGCATTCACTTCGGCCAGGAACTCGCTCGAAGGGCGGTGGAGCGATGCCGGGATGAACTCGAAGCGGAAGGTGGCGTGCTGCGACTCGTCCTTCACGTACAGGGCGCCGCTCTCCGAGAAGTCGGAGCCGAACAGCCAGTCCCCGCGGTAGGCGAACCCCCGCGCGCCCTGTGCATTCACCTCGGCCAGGAACACGTCGGAAGCGCGGTAGAGCGATCCCGGAAGGAACTCGTAACGGAAGGTGTGTTGCGCGCCGCCCGGCGTACGCGAGGGAGTCCCCGCCATCGGTGTCGCCGTCGGCGTGGCCGTCGGCGCCACGGTGATCGGCGCGCCGTCGCAGCCGACGAGCGCCGCGTTGACCCCTCGCACCAGCTCGTCGATCGTCACCTGCCCATCGCCGTTTACGTCGCCCGGGCACGGCTGGCCCGCCTCGCATCCCGCCAGCGCGGCGTTCACCGCCCGCACCAGCTCGCTGATCGTCACCTGCCCGTCGCCGTCGAGATCGCCCGGGCAGGGCTGGGCGGCGGTCGGCGTCGACATTGCGAGCGCGAGACAGGCTGCGATGAGAAGCCGGCACCCGCGCGACCGCCGGAACATCCCCGCCGCTCCCGCTGTCTCGGCTCTCTCGTTCACGATCCGCTCCATCGTCATTGTTCCGCGGCCTGCGTACATCGCTGATGCGCTGGTGGGCGGCGGGGGCACTGCGGCTGACTGATTCCTCGTACCGGCGACATCATCCTGCGGAGTCTGCGCTGTCATGGCGTGCACGAGCTCGGCACTCCATTGCAGATACGCGTCGTCTGCTCGGCAGTGGCGCTGCCGGCGTCGCTGAATGCCCATACGCGGTTCGTCAGCAGGGAGCCGCCTGGGAAGCGGGCGGCGTCTCCTGACACGAACATGGTCACCAGCACGGTGCGATTTGCCCCAGCCGGCACTGATCCAAGGCTCCAATTGATGATCCGCCCCTCGATGCAGCCGTTGAAACAACTGCCGCCGTTGCCAGCGGAAACACCCGAAACCCGATCCGGCACGGCGCTGCGCAAGGTGATCGTCTGCGGGAGCGATCCGCTGTTCTCGACCGTGGCAAGATACGTGAGCACTTCGCCGCGCCTGACCGGATCGGGATCGGCCGAGGCGGTGAGGGTGAGCGTGATGGGGCTGTCGGTACGCACCGTGGCGGCGCCGTGGGCGCGTGCCGACGCACCGAGCCCGCTGTCGCGCAACTCGGCATCGCTCTCCAAAATCGTGCCGTTGGTTGCTTCGCTTGCTACCGCAACCGTGAACTGCCGGCGGCCGCTCTTCCCCGCTCCGATCGGTCCCACCGCCCACGTCACGACCCCCGCGCTCTCGGTGCCACCGTCGCTCGCACTGTCGAAGGTTGCGCCAACGGGTACCCGGGCGGTCAAAACTGCGTTGCTGGCGTCCATGGTCCCGGGGTTTCCGAACGTAACAGTGTAGGTGAGATTCTGGCCGGCCCCGATCGGATCGCGCTCGGCACGCATCGCCAACGCCAACTGCGGGCTCGAGTCGATGACGACCGTCTCTTCGGCCACTGCCCCGCCGGCGCCGATCACCCAGGCGCGATGGCTGAGCAAGGTGCCATTGGGAAACCGGGCGGCATCATCGGAGATGTACAAGGTGACCTCCGCGGTGCGGCTCCCCCCAGCCGGCAGCGATCCAAGGTCCCAGTTGATGATCCGACCCTCGATGCAGCCGTTGAAACAGCTACCGCCGTCACTCGTATTCACATTCGATACGCTGCCGGGCACCACGCTGCGGAGCGTGACGTTCTGAGCAGAGCCGCTCCGGTTGGTCGCCGTCAGGCGGTAGGTGAGCTGCCCGCCCCGCGGAACCGAATTGGGCGAAGCAACCAGCGTAAGCGCGATGGGGCTTCCGGTGCGGATCGTCACTGCACTCGTGGCACGCGCCGATGCCCCCAGGGCGGCGTCGCGGAGCTCGGCGTCACTCAACAACACGCTGCCGTTCGTCTCTCCTTGGCCCACCTGGACGGTAAACTGCCGGCGCCCGCTGGCCCCCACTGCCACCTTGCCCAGCGACCACGTCACGGTGCGATTCTCCCCGGACACGCCGCCGTCGCTCGCGCTCTGGAAGCTGGTCCCCACCGGCAGCCGCGCCGTCAGCACTGCGTCGTTCGCATCAGACGTGCCAGGGTTGCTGAAGGTCACGTTGTACGTCAGCGCCCGACCAGCCTCAGCCGGATCCCGCTCCGCCTGCAGCGCTACCGCCAACTGCGGAGTTCCCTGTACCTCGACCGAGGCCTGCGCAGCGCCGCCGACGGCGGCATCGCCCGTTACCGTTGCGGAGCTTTGGATTACTGTTCCGTTCGTCGCACCCGACACCACGAATGCCGTCAACTCCACAGTTCGACTGGCGCCCATGGCCAGCGTCCCGATGTCCCACGTCGCGATGCGCCCCGCGATGCAACCGTTGAAACAGTTCCCTCCGTCGCTGGCGTTCACGGACTGTGTATTCCCCGGGACTGGACTGTTGACCTGGACATTCGTTACGGCGCGGTTCCCCTGGTTGGTAACCGTGAGGCGCACCGTGAGGAGACCTCCCGGTCGTATGGGGTCTGGCGCCGCCTGTAGAGCCAGGATCAGCCTCGGGATCGGCGTCGGGCTCAACGTGACCGTGGGGCTGGCGCTAACCGTGCGTGTAGCCGTCGGAGTCGAGCTGGTCGTCGCGAAAGGGGTGGACGTCGATGAGTAGGTCACCGTCGCTGACGGCGTCACCGTCGGTGTTCCCGTCAGGCTCGGCGACGGCGTCGCCGTCGAGGTGGAGCCGGGTAGCGATGTCGGGGTGAAGGTCGGCGTGGGGCCGCCGCCGGCGGGGAGTTGGTCGAGGGTCAGTTTGTAGGAGCCTGCGCCCTGGGTGGTCTGGTCGGAGACGATGGCGAAGTAGAAGCCGGGGTCGGCGCCGCGGTCGAGGCGGGCGGTGCCGGGGTCGCAGATGGTGTCGAGGCGGGTCGACGCCAGGGCCCCGAAGCGCCAGAGCTCGACGCAGGGGGCGATGGCGCCGCTCTGGCGGGTGGCCTTGAGGATCAGGGTGGAGCTGCGGGTGACGCTGAAGCCGTACGGGTCGAGGTCGCCGATGTCGAGGCTCTGGCTCTCGACCGGGATGCCGTCGACGTCCTCGGGGCGCAGGCGGGCATAGTACAGATCGTAGGAGCCGATCTGGGTGTTGCTCTGGTCGTTGACCAGCACCGCGTAGGCGCCAGGGACGAGGTTCAGGTCCAGTCGCGCGCTCGGGTCGCCGCAGGCCTGGCCGCCGGGCACCGGGCCGGTGGCGAGCGAGCGCACCTCCAGGCACGGCACCAGGCCGCCGGTGGAGCGCGTCGCCTGCAGGATCACCGTCGTCGGCTCGTGCAGCTCCAGGGTGTAGACGTCGAGGTCGCCGCGCGGCTCGATGCTGGTCATCGCCGGCCGGTCGTGGCGCAGCACCGCCAGCAGGACGTTGTTCACATCGGGGCTCTCGAGCGCCTTGCGCTGCGCCTGCTCGGCAGCCGCGGCGACGGTCTGCCCGGCGAAGCTCGCCGGCGGGTTGGCCTCCTCGACCACATCGAGGAGGTCGCGGAAGCTGACGGCGCCGAAGTTGTCGATGCCGCGCTCCTCCACCAGGCGGACGGCGGCCTCCGAGCTCGGGCTGATGACCACCGCGGCCGGCGCGGCCGCGCCGGCGGGACCGACGTCGCCGAAGCGCTGGTCCTCGCCGTCGATGCGCGCCGCCAGCAGGTAGCGGGCGCTCGCCTGGGCGCAGTCGGCGGCGACATCGAAGCGGAAGGCGCCGCTGGCGTCGACCTGCGCCGACGCGATGGGCTCGGAGGTCCGGCAACGGGCGTCGTTGCAGCGGATCAGCCGCACCACGGTGCCGGGCGCGCACTCGGCCAGGCCGCTCAGGCCCGGCCGCTCGCAGGTGCCGGCGATGGGCAGGGCGAGGCGGCCGCCGAGCGCGAAGTTGACGGCGGCGACGATCTCGTTCACCGAGATCGCCCCGTCGCCGTTCTGGTCGCCGGGCCGGCACTGCGCCACGTCGCCGCCGCCGAGGGCGAGGTTGACCATCAGCACCAGGTCGTTGATCGTCACCCCGCCCTGGTAGTCGCAATCGCCGGCGCAGGTCTGCGCCGCGGCGCGACCCGCGCCGAGCGGGCTCAGCAGGCAGAGCGCGACCGCGGCGCCCGCCGCCAGCCGAATGGCCAGCGATCGTGACCGCCGGATGATTCCCTGCGTTCGCGTCGCGTCGAGTCCCCGGTTCGCAATGGTCTCCATGGTCACTCCCCCACTGAATTAGGAATTGGTCTGTGATGAGTTGATCGCGGGACGGCGCGGCGCCGCCCGCCCGGTTCACGGTTGCAGGCGGCGCACGGACGCGCTCGGCACCCAGACGCGGCGGCCGTCGGCGAGCTCGAGGCGCGTCCAGCTCCCGGACGCCTCGAGCCACGCGCCGCGCGTCCCCGATCGCAGGCGCGCCACCACCGGCTCGGCGGCGTCGGGCCGCGCGTGGGCGACGACGTCGGCGACGACCTCGGCGTTGGCCGCCGGCGCGCTGTCGCGCATCTGGTCGAGCGGCGTCCCCGGCATCGCGAAGCGCGACACCCCCACCGCCAGCACGAGGACCGCCGCCGCGGCCACCGCCCACTGCAGCGGCGGCAGCGTCAGCCACTCGCGCAGCGCGCCCAGCCAGGCGCCGATCCGCCGCGCCGGCGCCGCCGGCGCGCGCTCGACCTCCACGGGCCGAACGGCCTCGACCGGCGCCTCGGGCAGCGGCGCCGCCATGATGCGCTGCAGCACGCTGGCGCAGCGCCCGCACTGGCGCAGGTGGCGCTCGACATCGGCCTCGGCGCTGGCGCCGAGCGCCGCCGACCCCTCCGCGTAGGCGATGAGCCGCTCGTCGTCGGGACATTCCGGCGTCGGCTCTTCCGCCGCGTCGCGCGCGCCGAGGCGATCGCGCCACTCGAGCAGCCGCGCCCGGCACGATGCGCAGGCGTCGAGATGCGCCTCGATGCGATCCTCGTCGGCGCCGTCGAGCGCGCCGTCGAGCCAGGCGACCAGCTCCGCGAAGGCGGGACAACTGTGGCGCGGCGACGCGCTCATCGCTCATCTCCGGGTCCGCTACCGACCGGGATCTGCTTGAGCTCGCGGCGCAGGCGGGAAATCTTCGTCCGCGCCGTCGATTCGCTGAGGTGCAGGAGCTCGGCGATCAGCGCCGTCGGCAGCGTCACCACCGTGCTCTCGGCGGCGCGCAGCAGCTCGGCGCGCTGCCGCTCGCGCTTCGCCAGCTTGCGCTGCAGCTCGGCGCGCTGCGCCAGCAGGCGCGCGGCGCGCGGAGAATCGTGCCCGGCGGCCGCGAGATCCTCCTCGAGGCGCTGCAGCCGGTCGCCGTAGAGGCGGATCCACTGCCCGGCCGAGGCGGCGCCGTCGACGCGCGCCTGGCGCGCCGCCTCGCGTCCGCGCACCGATTCGCGCGCGTCGGCCAGGCGCCGGGTCAGCAGGCGCAGACTCCAGCCGTTGCAGTCGGCGAGGAACCGCAGCTCGGCGGCGTCGAAGTCGAAATCCTCGAGGTGCAGCAGCTTCACCAGCACCCGCTTGTCCAGCGGCAGCGCGGCGAGGAGCGCCGCCACCGCCGGCATCGGCCGCTCGCGATCGCCCCCGGGGCCATCGCCGGCGCCCGCCGCCGGGCGATCGTCGAGCGAGAGCGTGTCGAGACGCTGCCGCCGCAGCCTGCCGCGAAACTGCTTCATGAGGTCGGGCAGGATGCAGTGCCACAGGTAGGAGCGCAGCGACGCCTCGCCGCGGTAGCCGCGCAGGCGGTGGAACACGCGATCGTCGTCGAAGAGAAAGGCGATGAAGTTCTCCGTCGCCGCCTCGTGCTCGCACCCCGCGCCTTCGAAGCGATAGATGAGCGGCAGGTACTCGGCGTGAAAGCGCTGGCGGGCCGCCACGTCGCCGGCGATACAGGCGTCGACGAGGCGCTTGTCCTCCTGACCGACCACCGGCACCGCGGCGACCGCAGCCGATGGCGATTGTCGGCGCATGCGTTGGAGCAGGACCGATACAAATCGCACGACGGCGATGTCAATGTATTTCGCCGCCGCCACTGATTCTTCGCCGACATCGACATGCACTGCGTTCCAGGGGAACGGATTCAACTTTGTGCGACATCGCGGTGGCGCAATGGTCATCGTGAACATGACCGCGGAAGGGAACACGGATCGCGAATTTGTGACACGGCGCGATCGAGTTGCCGCCGATGGTCGACCTGCGCTAAGCGCCGCCGGACGTGTCCGGCGCCCGCTTCAAGATCCGCCTCGGCCTGGCCGCGATCTGCCTCGCGGCCGCGATCGGCGCCGCCGCGGCGTGGTTCGGCGCCTCGCGCGAGGCCACCGCGCGTCCGCTCGCGCAGACGACAACCGCGACGACCTTCGCCGGCGGCGAACGCGGCCAGCGGCCCCACCTCTGGGTGCTCAGCGTCGGGGTGAGCGCCTATCGCGATCCGGCTCTGCGCCTGGAGTACGCCGCCGCCGATGCGCGCGATTTCGCGGCCGCGCTGCAGCAACAGGCCAACGGGCCAGTGTATGATCTAGTTCACACGCGTGTCCTGACGGATACCGCAGCGTCGCGCGATGCGATTCTCGAGGCGCTTGATGGCTTCCTCGGCCAGGCGTCGCCGGTCGACGTGGCGGTGATCTTCCTCGCTGGGCATGGCGTGCGCGCCGACCGGGGAGCCGCCCACTACTTCCTCACCGCGGCGGCGTCGCCGGAGGCGCCGCACATCGCGGGCGTCGACATGGGAGAGCTGCGCCGCCAGATCCTGCGCCTGCACCGGAACATTCCGCGCATGGTGGTCGTGCTCGACACCTGCCACGCGGGAGCGGTCACGGCGGCGCCGAGCGGCGCCCAGCTCGGCGCCGATCTGTCCTCCGGTCTGGCGCCGGTCGAGGGGCTGTACATCCTGACCTCCGCCTCGGCCGGACAACGCTCGCTGGAAGTGGCGGCGCGGCGCCACGGCGCCTTCACCGCCGCGCTGCTCGATGGTTTGCAGGGCGGCGCGGCGCGAAACGACGGGTTGATCACCGTCCTCGGTCTGGCCAACCACGCGATTCGCCAGGTGGAGGAGCTCACCGATGGACGGCAGCGGCCGTACATCTCGATCGTCGGAGAGGACCTCGCCATCGCGGCCGACCCGGGGCGGCTGGCGCAGGTGACGCCGCCGCCCCTGCCCACGCCGGCGGCTCCAGCGGAGCCCGAGCGGCAGCGCGAACGCATCGCCATCGGCGACTTCGAGTACTTCGGCCCCGATGCCGCCTATGAATGGATGCACCGCGCGCTCAGCCAGGACGTGCTCACGGCCTTCAGCGAGATCCGCCAGCTCGACGTGTACGACGAGACGATGCTGCGTTTCGTCGCTCGCGACGCGCCGGACACCCTGGAGGCGGCGCAGCGCGCCGGCGTCGGGCTGCTGGTGCGCGGCGCGTACTGGGTCCAGGACCGGCAGTTGAGCATCAGCGCCCAGGTGCAGAGCGTGCGCCCGCTGCAGGTCGTGGCGACGGCGCGCGCCCGCGGCCCGGTGGACAAGTTCGCCCAGCTCACCGGCCAGGTCATGCTGGCCCTGCTCGACCAGTTGAGCGTCGACGTGCCGGCGCCTCTCGGCGATCAGCTCCGCAATCCCGGCACCAGCAGCCTGACCGCACGCAAGCTGCTGACGGAGGCGGAAAGCGGCGGCGGCCGCGCGCCACGGCGACCCGAGCGGCCGATCCAACCGGGGGCGTTCCACGCCCCGCCTCCGAGCGCCCCGCCGCTGCTCGCGTGGCTGCTCGACGCGATCGTCCCGCCGAGCTTCGCGCAGACGGATCCGGATGCCGAGGCCCAGCTACGCGTGACCCTCGAGGGTTACCGGCAGGCGCTGGAGGACGAGGATCTGGACGCCCTGCGCCGCTACTATGCGGACTTTCCCGCCAGTCAGGCCGCGGCGCTCGACCGCTACTTCGAGAACGCGGAGAACCTGCGCATCGAGCTGAGCGACGTGCGCGTCGCCATCATCGGCGACGAGGCGGCGGTGTCGTTCACCCGGCACGACCGCTTCACCGACCGCGAGCGCGGCGAGCCGCAGGACGTGCGGGTGCGGGTCACCAAGCGCTTCGCCTTCCGGGGGGGACAGTGGATCATCCTCAACGACGCGTAACGTCCTGGTCGAGCGCGGCGGCGCTGGCGGTCGCGACGCTCCTGTCGATCGGCACGGCGCGGGCCCAGAACCCCAATCAGTTCGGCGGCCAGGACCGCGCCAACGCGGCGTCGCAGCTCGTCCTCTTCGGCGTCGACCGCGGCATCGCCGCCCTGCCGGCGGTGTCGGGTCCGTCGGTCACCTACCAGTTCGACCCGGCGAGCGATGCCTTCGTTCGCGCCACCCGGCTCGGCTCGACCGTGCTGCCGAGCACGCAGACCATCGGCCAGGGGTCGCTCACCGTCCAGGTCGCGGCGTCCTACTTCGAGCAGTCGGAGTCGTTCACCCCGATCAACTATCTGTTCACGCGCGACGACCTGCCCACGGAGCCGATCGTCGCCAAGGTCGGCCTGGACGTGCGCGCCCGCGTGACGCTGATCAACCTGGCGGCAACCTATGGACTGACGCAACGCATCCAGCTCGGTCTGTCGCTGCCCATCACCGTGGTCGACGCGCAGGCGCAGCAGGTGTTCTCGACCCGGCGCAGCCTGCTCAATCTGCCGCCGCCGCAGGCGGTGATCAGCGGCGCGCGGGTGCAGAACGGAGACGTTGCGGCGGCGGTCAGGACGCTCAACGAGTCGCTCGGGCCGGGCAAGCCGCTGGCCCTGCGCGGCGACACCTTCTCCGCCCTCGGCTTCGATTTCAACGACGGCACCCACGCCGGAGTCGGGCGCATCGCCCTCGGTGGCAAGGGCCTCGTCTACTCGTACCAGCGCCTGCAGTTCGCCGCCGCCGGCGACGTGCTGCTCCCGAGCCCGAGCCAGGCGGAGTTCGCCGGTCCGGACAGTGTCGCCATCTACCCGCGCGTCATCGCCAGTCTGCGACCCGCCGACGCCATCACTCTCAGCACCGATCTCGGCTACAGCTACGATTTCGACCACGCCGAGCTGCAGCGCTTCGCCTGGACCATCGGCGGCTCGTTCGGCAGCGAGCGCTTTTCCCTCGATGTCGGCTTCGCGGGCTCGGAATACGCCCAGTCGATCGAGTGGACGCCCGCGGTCGTGCACGGGGAGCCGCGGACGACGGGCGTCGCCCTGAACGACGCGAGCACCGGCACGACGCTGGTGAGCGCGGTCTTCGGCGGCAAGCTGCGCGTGGCCGAGGCGACGGTGCTCGCGGGCGGCCTCAGCGTGCCGATCGTCAACCTGGCGTTCCAGCCCGACGTCCTCGGCACGCTGGCGGTCGAGTACACGTTCTGATCGTCCGGCGCGCGGGCGTCGCCCATTGGCGATCGGCGTCTCCCCCGCTCGGCGCAGCGCGTCTCACGTGTCCTTCCGCGCCTCCTCCGCTCCCGATGGGCGGCGGTAGGGGTCTCCTCGCTCCTCGTTCAGTGCCTCGATGGCGCGATAGCGGTGCACGCCGCGCGGCAGATGCTTCGCCGCCGCATGCTGGCGGTAGAAGCGCAGCATCTCGGCGACCGCTCGCAGGTTGGCCGGATCGGTCGCCTCCCGCCACGGCGGCGGCATCGCCTCCACCGAACGATAGCGGAGGACGGCCATCACGTCCCGCGCAGGCCGAAGCGGTCGGCCAGCATGGCGGCGTCCAGACGATCCAAGGGACGAACGGTGTCCTTCTTCATCCGCCAGAGGGTGCGCGGCGTGACCACCAGACGCGCGATGTTGTCCGCCTCCGGTCGAATGAAGAGATCGACGTCGCCCGTGGCGCGCGCCAATCCGTGCAGCCCCAGCGCGCCGGCGCCGAACACGGCATAGTCGACCGCCTGTGCGTGGAGCGCGCGGAAGACCTCCCGCAGTCGCGATTCGTCGAGGCTGGCAACCTCGGTCATGCGGCGCGCATAACACCGGGCGAAACGCCGGCCAAGGCGATACCCGCCGCGGCCGGCGCCGCGGCGTTGCCGCCCGGCATCTCGCGCCATCGCGCGGGCGCGCGGCCAGGGGGACGGCTGGTCATGGACGCGCGAGGGCTGGTAGTCAGTCGGGGATGGAGGAGACGGCGATGGACCTGACCAGCATCGATCATCTGCTGACCACCACCCGCTCGGTGCGCAAGCGGCTCGATTTCAGCCGCCCCGTCGACCTGAAGGTCGTCGAGCGCTGCCTGGAGATCGCGATGCAGGCGCCGACCGGCGGCAACCAGCAGGGCTGGCACTTCCTGGTCGTCACCGATGCCGGCAAGCGGCGGGCGCTCGCCGATCTCTACCGGCAGGCGTTCGAGGTCTACCGCGGCATGGAGCGCCCGGCGCTGGCCGCGGACGATCCGCGCCACGCCCAGTTGCCGCGCGTCATCGCCTCGGCCGACCATCTCGCGCAGCACCTGCACGAGGCGCCGCTGCACGTGATCCCGTGTATCGAGGGTCGCGTCGAGCAGCTCCCGGTGGCAGCGCAGGCGGCGACCTACGGCTCGATCCTGCCCGCCGCGTGGTCGTTCATGCTGGCGCTGCGGTCGCGCGGCCTGGCCACCGCGTGGACGTCGCTGCACCTGTTCCACGAGCGGGAGGCGGCGGCCATCCTCGGCATCCCCGAACACGTCACCCAGGTGGCGCTGTTCCCGGTCGCCCACCACACCGGCACCGACTTCAAGCCCGCCAAGCGCCTGCCGGCGGCGTCGCGCATCTACTGGGACGGCTGGGGCGCGACCCGCGGCGGCGGCGGCGTGCCGGGATAGGACGACGGGCATGGCGCCGCGCACGCTGCGCGTGCTGACCCTGAACTGCTGGAACGTCTCCGAGCCCTACGCGGCGCGCATGGCGATCGCCCGGGCGGCGATCGCGGCGCTCGACCCGGACCTGATCGGGCTGCAGGAGGTGATCGTCCGCCGCGATGGCTTCGACCAGGGCGCCGAGCTGCTCGGCGACCGCGGCTACCACACCGCCTACGCGCCGGCCTTTCGCTGGGACGAGCGCGGGCACGTCGACGCCGATGGCGACGGCGACGGCTTCGGCAACCTGGTGGTCAGCCGCTGGCCGATCGTGGCCGCCGAGCGCCACGCGCTGCCGGGCGAGGAGTTGGACGAGCGCCGCTGCGCCCTCGCCGTCCGCGTCGCGGCGCCGTTCGCCCAGATCCCCTTCGTGTGCACCCACCTCGCCTGGCGGCTCGACCACGGCATGCTGCGCGAGCGCCAGGTGCGCGCGCTCGACGAGGTGGTGGGGAGCTGGCGGCGCGCCGGCGACTTCCCCCCGATCCTCGTCGGCGACCTCAACGCGCCGGCGGACGCCAACGAGATCCGCTATCTCAGCGGCCTCGCCGCGCTCGACGGCCGCAGCACCTTCTACCAGGACGCCTGGCGGGTGCGCGGCGCCGGCCCCGGTCACACCTGGGACAACCGCAATCCCTTCGCGGCCATGATGTTCGAGCCCGACCGGCGGCTCGACTACGTGTTCGTCGGCGGCGCCGAGGTCAGCGGCCGCGGCTGGATCGAGCGCGTCGCGCTGGCCTGCGACCAGCCGGTGGACGGCGTCTTCGCCAGCGACCACTTCGGCGTCGTCGCGGACATCCGCGTGTGAACAGGCCCGCGCGCGGCCGCGCGGCAGCGCGGCCCGCCAGGCGGTCGTCGTTCAGGCGACGACGCGGCGCGCTTCCTTGCTGACGTCCTCGATGCGCTGCTTGGCGTTGGCGAGGACGGGCAGGTGCGCGGCGAGCGCCTCCTGCTCGCCCTCCTCGGCGAGGAAGTTGGTCTCGACGCGGATGCGCTCCTGCTCGCCCTGGGCGGCGCGGGCGATGTCGGCGAGGCGGCCCTCGAGCACCGTGCGGACGGCGGTGTCGGCGGTCTTCGCCGCGCTCTCGAACCAGGCCGACTGCGCCGCCTGCGCCTCGGTGATGCCGGTCTTCTCGAGCGTCGCCAGGCCGGGCAGGTACCAGCGCCGCCACAGCGCCCGGCGCAGCAGCGCGAGGCTGCCGGTGCGGGCGCGCTCCAGGCGCTCGGGCGGCGCGATGGCGCCCGGACGGACATCGACGCGATCGGCGGCCGCGGGCGAGGCGACGGCGCCGTATTGCTTGGCGGCGGCGCGCAGGGCGTCGAGCGCCGACGCATTGGCGGCGGCGCTGGCGGCGGCGTAGGCCTCGGCGGCGGCGTTGACGGCGCCCGCCAGGGCTTCACCGCGCCCGCTGCGCACCCAGGCGCGACGGGCGGCGCGCAGCGCCGCCGTGAGCGCTTCGGCGGCCTTGCCCAGCGCCGCGCCGCGCTGCTGACCGGCGGCGTCGACGGCGGCCTGGAAGTCGCTCACCTTGGCGCGCTCGGCGGCGGTCTTCGCCTCCGCGTCGCGCTGCACGGCGCTCAGGCGCTCGCGCACCTCGGCGAGCTTGGCGTCGAGCGCGGCGCGGCGTTGGCCGAGGGCGGCCTGCGCTTCCTCGATCCAGCGGACGGCGCGCTTGCCGGCCTCGCGCAGGGCGACCAGCTCGCGCTTCTCCGACGACGCGAAGCGGCCGAGGGCGTCGGAGAGCTCGGACAGCCCGCTCGCCGCCAGCGCGTCGCGGTCCCGGCCCTGCTGGGCGCGGGCCGCGGCGCGCGCGTCGACCAGGTAGAGCTCGTGCGCGCCGGCGACGTCGGCGCGCAGGGTCTCGGCGTGCCGCGCCAGCTCGCCCTGCTCCAGCTCGGCGCAGTCGGCATCGAGGTTCCAGACCACGAACAGCTTGCCGATGTCGGCCTGCAGCCCGTCCATCAGGCGGCGCGTCGCCTGCGTGAACAGCGCCGGATAGCGCACCACCAGGACGACCGCGTCGAGGGCGCGCAGGGCCTCGGCGCTGATGGCGTCGAAGCGCTCGTCGCTGCCGATGCCGGGGGTGTCGACGAGATCGACCTGGCCGCCGAGCTGCAGCAGGTCGGCCTCGGTCTCCACCACCACCTCGGCCACGTCGCGCACGCCGGCGCGCATGATCTGGGTCAGCTCGGCCAGCGTGTCGACGCGATTCGCCCCGACCTGCCAGACGGTGCGCGAGCCGTAGGTGATGCGCAGCGGCAGCGAGGTCAGGGGATCGAAGGCGACCGGCGACAGCTCCTTGCCGGCGAGGGCGTTGATGAGCGTCGACTTGCCCGCCTTCACTTCGCCATACACGGCGATCTTCACCCGGCGCCGCGCGAACTCGGCCAGCAGACCGTCGAGCTCGCCGAGCCGGCCCTTGGGCAACAGCGCCGCGTGCGGCTCCAGGGCGTGTCGGGTCTCGAGGAGCGCTTCGTTGAGGGAGGTCGCCAGCACGCCGTAGGCGCGGCGGACGGCGTCGTCGGTTGGTTGCATGTGGGAGCAGCTCCTTGCGGCGGTGAGTCGGCATCCATACGGTCTGCCGAGCGGCGAGGCAACTCGCGATGTGACGAAGGACTTTCACCACGGAGGCACGGAGACACGGAGCGTACTGATTTCGAAGCCCGCTCAGCGTTCATCCCAAAGTTCATCAGAAATGGAGTGAGAAGAGGCCCCGCGCCTTCGCTATGGCACCGAGCCCTCCGTGTCTCCGTGCCTCCGTGGTGAAGGGTTTTTGTCGTATCGAGATTAGGACAGTACCGCGGCGCGCGGCCGCCGAGCGTTCCCTACCGGCGCGGCGCGCGCTCGTACACCGGCAGCTCGTCGAGATGCCGGTGGCACATCTCGCACGAGGTGATGCCGCGGGCGCGCGCCGCGGGATCGAGCACGGCGTCGATCCAGCGGCGGAAGGCGCGGTAGTTGTCGAGCACGGCGGCGGGATCGCTGCCGACCCGGCCGAGGTCGTAGTGCGGCGCGTCGACCTCGGCGGCGAACGGGCAGGCGTGGAAGCGACCGGCCGAGGTGAGGACGGGGAAGCACCGCACGCAGCCGCGGCCGAGACCGTGGAAGTCGGCCTCGCGGTCGCGGTCGAAGCGGCCGTCGGCGCCGGCGCCGGCGTGGAAGAGGACCTTGTAGCCCTGGAAGAGGCGATTCGGATGGGCGCGCGCCCAGTCCTCGAGCGCGGCGCGCGCCGGCGCCGGCAGCGGCTCGGCATCGCGGCCGTGGAGGATGGAGTAGTTCAGCACCGCCTCGCTGCGCGCGTCGCTGTCGAGGATCGCGAGCAGCCGCTCGGCCTTCACGCCATTGGAGAAGATGGTGAATAGGCCGCGGAAGCCGTGGCGGCGCAGCCAGGCCATGGCGTCGATGATCGCCGTCGCGTGCAGGGTCGGCTCGCCGCCGTAGAACTTGATGTTGCCATCGGCCGCGACGCTGCGCCGCGCCTGCTCCAGCACGGCCGTGTCGTACGGCCGGTACCAGCCCCGCGGCGAGCCGTCGATGGTGCAGAAGGCGCAGGCGCGGTTGCAGAAGTTGCCTTCGTACAGGTGCAGCTCGCGCAGCTCGCGGTCGCCCGGATTGTAGTGTTCGACCGGCTCGTGAAACGCGATCGGCCCGATGTTGGGGCGGCGGTTGGCGTCGTTCAGGCCCCAGTCGTACGTGTTGTAGACGACCTCGTATTGCGCGAGGCGCTGCAGCGGCTCGCCGGTGTGCTCGGCGACGAAGCGCAGGACGCCGAGGCGGTAGTCGCGCGTCGTGGCGGCGGCGCCGGCGAAGTCCTCGGCGTACATCTTGAAGATCCGGGACACGAAGATGCGCCGCGCCGCGTGGTCGATGCGGCAGTTCCACTCGCTGGCGAGGAACTGCTCGGTGGCCTGGCGGAGCGTCGCCTGCAGGCCGTCGCCGACGTAGGCCGCCGGGCGCAGCGCCGGGCAGCCGTTGGAGCCGCAGTTGATGGCGAAGTGGATGCGCGGCTCGCGGAACTCGCCGCGCAGGATCTCGTGCTCGACGTCGTCGAGACTGACGGCGCGGCCGCCGGCGCGGTGGCGGCGGCGCTGGAAGAACTGCCCGTCGCGCGTCTTCCACACCGAGGTGATCGGATACTCGGCGAGGATCGCGTCCAGGGTGAAGGCGTTGTACGCGTTCAGCCAGTAGGCGAGGCGATCCTCGTCGCGCGGGAAGCGCGCCGGATCGCTCGCCGGGCTGGCGTCGCCGAGGGCCGCGACCACCGCATCCAGGCGATCGCGGCGTTCGCGCAGGCGGTCGTAATCGACCTTGCCGTCGGGCGCGACGACCTCACGCAGCAGCGCGGTCCACGGCTGCCAGTCGAACATGCTCCTGAGAACCACAAATGAGCACCGATGACCACGGGGAACACCACGGCGCGAGCCCGCCCGGCGGCTGGGTGCGCCTCGGGATCATCGGTGTTCTTGGCGTCTCAGTTGGGCAGCGCGCGGCCCGCCTCTTCCAACTCCTGGTCCTGGTCCGAGGTGGTGCCGTGCTCGAACTCGAGGATGCCGAGGGCGGCGAAGCGGGCGCGCTGGCGGTCGGAGAGCAGGCCGAGGCTCTTCACGTTGGGAACGATCTTGGAGAAGAGGCGGCGGCGGAACTCCTTGGCGATCGGCGACTCGAGGGCGATCGCGACGCAGCGGTCGGCGTCGAGCCCCATGGTCTCCCACACCTCGCGATTGGTGAGGCGATCGCGCATCAGGACGGCGGCTTCGTAGACGAAATCCTCGCGCTCGACGCGGCCGCGCTCGTCGAGGTCGGCGAGGTGCTCGCGCAGCGACAGGACGCCGAAGGCGACGTGGCGCGATTCGTCCTCCATCACCGCCGCCGTCAGCTCGCGCAGGAGCGGATTGCTGGCGGTGTCGCGGATGACGCCGAAGGCCGCCAGGGCCAGGCCCTCGACCATGATCTGCATGCCGAGGAACTTGAAGTCCCAGCGCGAGTCGCTGAGGATCATGTCGAGCAGCGTCTTGAGCTCCGGGTTCACCGGGTACTCGTGCTGCAGCTTCTCCTGCACGAAGCGGCGGTACACCTCGACGTGGCGCGCCTCGTCCATCACCTGCGTGGCGCCATACTGCTTGCCCTCGTACCAGGGCACGGCGTCGACGATCTGCGCCGTCGCCAGCAGCGCGCCCTGCTCGCCGTGCAGGAACTGGCAGAGCTGCCAGGTGATGCCCTCGTGGCGCAGGCGCTCGCGTTCCCGGGTCGTCAGGCGATCCCAGATGTCGGTGCCGTAGATGCCGATGCCCATGTCGGGGACCAGCTCGGCGTGCGGATCGACGTCGATCGACCAGTCGAGCCGGGTGGTGGAGTTCCACTGATCGCGCTTGGCGTTCTCGTAGAGACGCATCAGCTTGGCGCGGGTCGCGTCGTACTGCCAGTTGTAGGTCAGGTCCTGGGCGACGCGCAGGGCTTCGATGGGGTGCTCGGGGTGCAGGCAGTCGAGGGTGCTCACGGTCGGGAATCCTCCGTTGGGGTAGTCGGGGTCAGTCGGCGCGAACGCCGAGATAGGCGAGGAACAGGCGCGGCAGCTCGGCGTCGAGCACCGGATCGGCCTCCTGGCGGAACTGCACCGCCTGCGACAGGGTGCCGAGCAGGAAGTCGATGGCGAAGGCGGCGGCGCGCGCCGGATCGGGGTGGGCGAGCGCACTGGCGCGATCGGCGAGCAGGGCGGCGAGTCGCCGGTGCAGATGATCGCGCAGCTCGAGGGTCCGCTGGCGGACGCTGTCGTCGGTCAGCGCCGCGAGCAGGAAGGCGCGGAAGCTGCCGGCGCGCTGGCGGTAGATGGCGATCAGGAAGGTGCTGAACTCGCCGACGATGTCGGCGGTGCTGGCGGCGGTCCAGCGCGCCGGGTCGAGCGCCGCGTCGGCGGTGGCGCGGGCCTCGTCGCAGAAGCGGGCGTGCAACGCCTGCAGCAGGCCCTGCTTGTCGCGGAAGCGGCGATAGAAGCCGCCGACCGAGGCGCCGGCGGCGCGGGCGATGTCGGCGATGGTGGTGTCGTCGAAACCGCGCTCGGCGACCAGCTTCTCGGCGACGTCGAGCAGGCGGCCGAGGCTCTGCCGGGTGCGCTCCTGCAACGGTGGGCGAATCCACTCGAGATGTGGCGTGGTCGGGAGCTCAGCGGCCGTGTTGGGCATTTTCCGAAACCGGAATTTCGGTTTCGGTTATCGCTGAGCTGCTCATCGCAGTCAAGGGGTTTTTCTCGCCGGGTGGCCCGGGAGGCGGGGCGCTGTCCGCGGGCTTGCCGGGAGCGGGCGTGGTCGCCTACAGGGGCGATGTGGAGCCGCATCATCGCCGATTCCTGATTCTCGAGCAGGGCATCGGTTCGGCTGTCTTCAACCTGTTGCTGAACGCCGTCATCGCCTGGGCGCTGTTCCATCACCTCGAGGCGGTGCCGCTGTGGGGGCAGGAGAGCATCGCCGGTGACACGCTCGGCACCTGCTTCTTCCTGCCGTTCTTCACCGCCCTCACCGTCACGCCGCTGGTGCGCCGGCGGATCGCCAAGGGTGGGCTGGCGGCGCTCGACTGGACGCGCGAGTCGCACGCGCTGCTCACCTGGCTGCCGGCGGGAACCTTCCGCCGGGCGCTGGCGATCGGCGCGCTGAGCCTGCTCGTCGTCGGGCCGCTGGCGGTGCTGTCGTTGCACGGTCTGGCGGTCGCCGCCCTGGCGTTCCCCTCGTTCGTCGCCTTCAAGGCGGTGTTCGCCGCCCTGCTCGGGATGCTGGTGACGCCGGTGATCTCGATCTGGGCGCTGGCCGAGCCGGCGCGGGCCCGGGCGCCTGTCTCCTACTGAGTGCGGCGCACGCCGAGGACGTTCGGGACCGGCAGCGCGAACGAGCCGGCGAGGGCGGCGAAGCCGCTGCTGCCGTGGCTGCCGAGGGCTTCGATCTCGCGACCACCGCCGCGCACGAAGAGCTGCGCCTCCGGGCCGCCTTCGACGTACATCGTCTCGCGCAGGCCGATCGGCAGCGCCAGCAGGGCCTCGGCGAAGTCGTGGGTGCTGAGCGGCGCCCGCATGTGGATGAAGAGCAGGCGGCCTGCCTCGTCGACGCCGACCGCGGCATTGCTCCACTGCTTGTCCTGCTGCGTCCAGACGTTGGCGCGCTTGCAGGAGATCATGCGGATGCCCTGCACCGCGCCGGCGTAGCGATCGACGACGCTGCCGAGATCGCGACAGGTGCGGTCGATGAGCTGGACCGGCGGCAGCGCCGCCTCGCGGCGATCGAAGAGCAGCACCGCGTTGTGGCGCGACAGGCGCGGGTTGTTGACGTGCTCGCGCGACCGCATCAGCGAGGTGCTGGTGCGATAGTCGTCCTGGTAGAGGCCGGCGTTGATCGCCGCCGCCAGATGCCGCTGCTCGGCCCATTCGCGCACCGTGCGGCGCGTCCCGTCCGGGGTGGCCGAGGCGTTGAACAGCTCGACGCTGAAGCGCGTCGGGTCGATGCGGGCGATGCGGATCTGGGAATCGCCGTCCTCGGACCGGATCGGCGACGCCACCTCCGCGTACTCGAGACCCGGTTCCAACACCTGCCACCGCACCGTCTCATCGGCGCGCAACGGCGCCGCCGCGAGGCAGACATGCATCAGGATCGCGGCTGCCATCCGCACTGGTCGCACCGGCGCCATATCGACCCGCAGACGATACGCTTCCCCGCCGACGGCGCCAACTCGCGTCCTCTGCCTCCGGCGCCAGCGCCGCTCCGGCCGGCGCGCATCGCGGCCGGACGCGCGTTCGGGTGGTCGATAGACCCACCTGGGACCCTGTGGTATCTGATCGACCGTCACCTCATGTCGCGTTTCGCACCCTCCATTGCGCTGTTCGGCGCTTTGGCCCTCACCGCCTCCGGTTGCTCGCTGTTCCGCCGGTCCGCCCCCGCCGCCACGGCGCCGGACATCCTCGAGCTGGGCGCCGCCGAGACCGTCGTCGAGCCGCCCGATCCCTCGGGCGAGGCGCTCGGGCACTACCTGGCCGGCGTGCTGGCGATGAACGCCGGCGACCAGAACGAGGCGATGAGCGAGCTCGAGGCGGCGGTGGCCGCCGATCCGACCGCCGTGCCGCTGCACCAGCGGCTGGCGGCGCTCTACATCCGCCAGGGCCAGCTCGCCGACGCGCTGGCGCACAGCCAGGACGCGGTGCGCCTCGACCCGGATGACGTCAACAGCCGGCTGATGCTCGCCGACGTGCTGTCGACCCTCGGGCGCGACGGCGACGCGATCCGCGAATACGAGGCCGTCCTGGCGCTCGATCCGGAGCAGGAGCAGGCGCGCCTGCTCCTCGGCGTCCTCTACGCCAAGCAACACGACTTCGAGCAGGCGGAAGCGACGCTGAAGTTCCTCACCCGCCGCGACCCGAGCTCGTTCCTCGGCCACTACTACCTCGGCCGCGTCTACATGGCGGCGCAGGACTTCCCGCGCGCCGAGGAGGCCTTCAAGACGGCGCTGCGCATCAACCCGAACGCCGAGCCGGTGCTGGTCGACCTCGGCGTGCTGTACGAGATCACCAACCGGCCCGACGACGCGATCGCGCTCTACCAGCAGGTGCTGAAGACCAACCCGCGGCGGGAACAGATCCGCCGCCGCCTCGGGGCGCTGTACGCCCGCCAGCGCCAGTACAACGACGCCCTGGCGCAGTTTCGCGAGTTGGAGCGGAACGACACCGATTCGCAGGACACGCGCACCAAGATCGGCCTGATCCTGCTCGAGACCGGCGAGTACGATCGCGCCGCCAACGAGTTCAGCCTCGTGCTGGGCGCCGAGCCGGACAACGCCCGCGCCCGCTACTACCTCGCCTCGACCTACGAGCAGAGCGGCGACGTCGACCGCGCCATCGCCGAGTACGAGCGCGTGCCGCCCGACCACGAGTGGTACGTCGACGCCCAGCGCATGATCGTCCACCTCTTCCAGCAGCGCGGCCAGAACGACGCCGCCGCGGCCGCCATCGAGAAGGCCCGCAAGCTCAAGCCGGACGAGGAGGAGCTGATCGACGTGCAGGCGATGGTGCTGCGCGAGCAGGGCAAGACGCCCGAGGCGATCGCGCTCATGGAACAACTCGTCGTCGCCCACCCCGACAACGACCGCTACCGCTTCACGCTCGGCGCGCTGTACGACGAGTCGAAGCAGCGCGACAAGGGCATCGAGCAGATGCGGCGCGCGATCGAGCTCAACCCCGACAACGCGCCGGCGCTCAACTACCTCGGCTACACGTACGCCGAACAGGGCATCAACCTCGACGAGGCCGAGTCGCTGATCCGCCGCGCCCTGGCGATCAGCCCGAACGACGGCTTCTACCTCGACAGCCTGGGCTGGGTCGCCTACCAGCGCGGCGACTACCCGAGCGCGATCCAGTACCTCGAACGCGCGGTCGTGCTGGCCGGCGACGACCCGACCATCTCCGAGCACCTCGGCGACGCCTACCTGAAGGCGGGTCGCGACGGCGACGCGCTGCGCATCTACCGCGACGCGCTCAGCCGCGCCACCGAGGCCGAGCAGACCCAGCGCCTGCGCGGCAAGATCGACGACCTGCAGCGGCCCCGCGAGGGAGCGTCCTGAGATGCAGCGCGCGGCCATCGCGGTCCTGGCGACCGCGGTGGCGCTGGCCGGCTGCGGCGTCCGCCCGGCGCCGCGACCGCCGTCGCCGACAGCGCCGGTGGACGCGACGGCGATCGTCGCCGCCGACGCGACGCGCCGCGCCGCGCTGCGCGGCCTGCGCGCCTGGGCGCGCCTGTCGTACCAATCGCCGGACGCGTCGCAGCGCGCCAAGCAACTCCTGGTCGCCGAGCGCCCGGATCGCCTGCGCCTCGAGATCTTCTCGCCCTTCGGGGCGGTGTTCGTGCTCGCCGCCGCCGACGGCGCGCTGACCGCCTACGACCGCGGCGCCCGCACCGTCTACCGCGGCGCCGCCAGCGCCGACAATCTGCGCCGCTACACGCAGATGGATCTGCCGGTCGCCGGCGCCGTCGATCTCCTGCTCGGAACGCCGCCGCTCGACGCCGCCGCCCCGGGCGTCGTGTCGCTCGACGGCGGCGCCATCGAGCTCTGGCGCGGCACCGCCGACGGCGGAGCGCGCGTCGTCTGGTACGCGCCGTCGCTCCTGCCGCTGCGCTACGAGGAGCGGGATCGCGACGGCCGCGTCCACCTGCGCGCCGTCTACGACGGCTACGCCGCGGTGGACGGCATCGACGTCGCCACCCAACTGCGCCTCGAGCTGCCGCAGAGCCAGCAGCGGATCGAGATCGCGCTCAGCGACATCGAGGTGAATCCGACGCTCGGCAACGGCGTGTTCGCGCTGCAGACGCCCGACGGCAGCGCGGTCGTCGAGCTCGACCGGGGAGTCCCGTGAGGCGCCGCCTCGGCCCGGCGCTGCTGATCTCCCTCGTCGCCCTCGCCAACTGCTCCGACCCCGCCGCCGTCGACCCGCCCGCCGCCGCCGATCCGCCCGCGGCGACGACCGCGGCCGCCGCGCACCCGCAGCATCTGGTCACCGCCACCATCGCCGATCCGCAGACGTTCAACCCGATCGTCGCCAGCGACGCGGCCTCGCGTGCCGCGATCGCCGACGTCTTCGACACCCTGGTCCGCTTCGATCCGCGCAGCGGCGAGATCGAGCCGGCGCTCGCCGAGCGCTGGAGCCTCGACGAAGGCGGCCGGGCGCTGACCATGTGGCTGCGCGGCGACGTCCGCTGGCACGACGGCGAGCCGCTGACCGCGCGCGACGTGATTTTCACCTTCGACGCCATTCGCAACCCGGCGGTGCCGAACCCGCTCGACGCCGCGCTCACCGTCGGCGGCAAGCGAATCGAGGCGCGGGCGCTCGACGACCACCGCGTGCGCTTCTCCGTCGAGCGGCCGTTCGCTCCGCTGCTCAGCGCGCTCGCGGTGCCGATCGTGCCCGAGCACGTGCTCGGCCCGGCCCTGCGCGACGGCAGCTTCGCGCAGCAGTGGCGGACCCATGACACCGCGCGCACCGTGGTCGGCAGCGGCCCCTACCGGCTCGAGCGCTACGAACCCGGGCGCCTGATCCATCTCGTCCGCAACGACGCCTACTGGCGACGCGACGAACAGGGCGCGCCGCTGCCCTATCTCGCCGAGCAGACCATCCGCCTCGTCACCGACCAGGCGACCGCCACCCGCACCTTCCTCGCCGGCGAGATCGATCTGCACACGCCGGCGGCCGACGAGGTGCGGGCGCTGCTGGCGGCGCAGGGGGCCGGCCAGTTCGCGGTCCACGAGCTCGGCGTCGACCCCGGCATGCTGTTCGTCGCCTTCAACCGCAATCCCGCCCACTACCGGCAGAACGGCGCCGTCGATCCGCGCCTGACCTGGTTCACCGACCCGCTGTTCCTGCGCGCCCTGGCGCACGCGGTGAACAAACGGGCGATGATCGACGAGGCGCTCGACGGCTTCGGCATGCCGGCGGTGTCGTTCATCTCGCCGGCGAACCCCCGCTACGCCAATCCCGACCTGGTCGACTACGCCTACGACCTCGCCCGCGCCTCCGCGCTGCTCGACGAGGGCGGCTACATCGACCGCGACGGCGATGGCGTGCGCGAGGACCGCGCCGGCCATCCGATCGAGCTCACCCTCACGACCAACACCGGCAACCGGGTCCGCGAGCAGATCGCCGCCATCCTGCGGCGCGACTGGCACGATGGCCTGCGGCTCGACGTCCACGTCGAGACCCACGAGCTCGACGACGTCCTCGAGCGCCTGCGCGCCACCTTCGACTGGGACGCCATGCTGATGGGGTTCACCGGCAGCCCGGAGCCGAACGACGCCGCCAGCCTGCTGCGCTCCAGCGGCGCGCTGCACGTGTGGTTCCCGAATCAGCCGCAGCCGGCCACCGACTGGGAGGCGGAGATCGACCGCCTGGTCGACGCCGGGGCGCGCAGCCTCGATCCCGAGCAGCGTCGCCAGGCCTACTGGCGCATCCAGGAGATCCTGGTGGAGCGCCTGCCGATCATCCAGACCGTCCGTCCGCTGCGCTACAGCGCCTCCACCAACGCGCTGGAGAACTACGAGCCGACCGTGTGGGGCGTCTACCGTCCGGAGCGCATCCGCTTCATCGAATGACCGGTTCTCGGCTCGGGACGGCGCGCGTGGCCGCCGCGGGAGCGACGGAGGGTCTCGTCCCTCCGCACGCGGCGCCCCAGATGCCGGACGGTCGACGCCAGCGTGGGGATTCGCTAGCGGGTGGCGCGTGCCGCTGCTCGAGATCGAGGATCTGCGGGTCGAGTTCGACGGCGCGGCGCCGGTCGACGGCGTCAGCCTGTCGCTCGCGGCGGGCCGCACCCTCGGGCTGGTCGGCGAATCGGGCTGCGGCAAGACGCTGACCGCGCTGAGCGTCATGCGCCTGGTGCCGCCGCCGGGCCGCATCGCCGGCGGGCGGATCGGCTTCGCCGGCCGCGATCTGCTGGCGCTCGACGACCGCGACATGCGCGCGGTGCGCGGGCGCGCCATCGGCATGGTGTTCCAGGAGCCGATGACGGCGCTCAACCCGGTGCTCACCGTCGGGGCGCAGATCGCAGAGGCCGCCGCGGTGCACGGCGCCGGGCGCGCGGCGGCGCGCGTCCGCGCCGTCGAGATGCTGCGCCTGGTCGAGATCCCGGACGCCGAGCGCCGTCTCGACGCCTATCCCCACCAGCTCAGCGGCGGCATGCGCCAGCGGGTGATGCTGGCGATGGCGCTCGCCTGCGGGCCGCAGCTCCTGATCGCCGACGAGCCGACGACGGCGCTCGACGTCACCATCCAGGCGCAGGTGCTCGACCTGCTCGGCGCCTTGCAGCAACGCCTCGGCATGGCGCTGCTGCTGGTGACGCACGATCTCGGCGTCGTCGCCGAGCGCGCCGACGAGATCGCCATCATGTACGCCGGCCGGGTGGTCGAGACCGGCGGCGCCGCCGATGTGCTCGCCGCGCCGGCGCATCCCTACACCCGCGCCCTGCTGGCCTCGCTGCCGGCCCCCGATCGCCGTGGCCGCCTGGAGGCGATCCCGGGCACCGTCCCCGACCCGGCGCGCCTGCCGAGCGGCTGCCGCTTTCGCGACCGCTGCCGCGACGCGATCGCCGACTGCGCGGTGCGCGATCCCGGGTTGCGCCCGATCGCCGACCGGCGGCGCGTGGCATGCATCCGTGTCGCCGCGCCGGCGCCCGACTCGGATCGGCTCGCGTGACGGCATGACGGCGTCGCTGCTCCAGGTCCGCGATCTGCGCAAGGACTTCGCCGTCGGCGGTGGCCTGTTCCGCCGGCCGGCGCTGGTGCGCGCGGTCGACGGCCTCTCCTTCGATCTGGCCGCCGGCGAGACGCTCGGCGTGGTCGGCGAATCGGGCAGCGGCAAGACGACGCTCGGCCGGCTGGTGCTGCGCCTGCTCGAGCCCACCGCCGGACGCATCGCGTTCGACGGCGAGGATCTGCTGGCCCTCGACGCGGCGGCGCTGCGCCGGCGGCGGCGCGCCATGCAGCTCGTCTTCCAGGATCCGTTCGGCGCCCTCGACCCGCGCCAGCGGGTCGGCGACATCGTCGGCGAGGGCCTGGTCATCCACCGCCTCGCCTCCGGCAGCGCCCTGCGCGACCGGGTCGCCGAGCTGCTGACCCGGGTCGGCCTGCCCGCCGACGCGGCGCAGCGCTACCCGCACCAGTTCAGCGGCGGCCAGCGCCAGCGCATCGGCATCGCGCGCGCCCTGGCGCTCGAACCGCGGCTGATCGTCGCCGACGAGCCGGTGTCGGCGCTCGACGTCTCGGTGCAGGCGCAGATCGTCAACCTGCTGCAGGATCTGCAGGCGACGCTCGGCGTCGCCTACCTGCTGATCGCGCACGACCTGCGGGTCGTCGAGCACGTCGCGGCGCGCGTCGCCATCATGTACCTGGGGCGCATCGTCGAGCTCGCGGACACCGCGACGTTGTATGCCGCGCCACGGCATCCCTACACCCGCGCCCTGCTGTCGGCGGTGCCGACCCCCGACCCGGCGCGGCGGCGCGAGCGCATCACCCTCGCCGGCGAGCCGCCGAGTCCGTTGGCGCCGCCGTCCGGGTGCCCGTTCCACCCGCGCTGCGCGCACGCCGACGCGCGCTGTCGCAACGAGCGCCCGTCGTTGCTGGGCGCCGCCGGCCACCAGGTCGCGTGCCACGTCTTTCCGGTGTAAGGAGGCGGGCGGGAGGCAACGTGGGGATCTGGAATCGACGCTCGGGACGACTCCCGGCACCGCCACCGCCAGCACCGTGTCCGGCCGCGCCGGCGCCGGCGGAATTTCTCGCCCCGCCGCCGCAGGCGCGGGCCATGCTCGACAAGGATTCGGAGGTGAGCGGCAAGCTCAGCTTCTCCGGACCGACGCGCATCGACGGCACCCTGCGCGGCGAGGTGCGGGCCAGCGACCTGCTGGTGATCGGCGACACCGGCTACGTCGACGGCACCGTGCACGCCGCTTCGCTGGTGATCCTCGGTCGCATCGAGGGGAAGGTGTTGGGCGCCGAGCGGGTGGAGATCGGCCCGCGCGGCGTGCTGCGCGGCGCCATCGAGACCCGGACGCTGGTGGTTCAGGAGGGCGGCGTCCTCGACGGCGACTGCAAGGTCGCCGCCCCGCGCGCCACCATCGTCCTGTTGCGGCCGCGCGAATCCGGCAACTGAGGCGCCCTGGAGGGGCGCGGCACGGCGCCGCCCCGGCGGCGACCCGCTCAGGCCTGGCCGGCTTCCTTCTCGGCCGTCCGCTCGCCCTTCTCGGCGGTGATGCGAGCGGCCTTACCGGAGAGCCCGCGCAGGTAGTACAGCTTGGCGCGGCGGACGTGGCCGCGCGTCACCACCTCGATCTTGTCGATGCGCGGCGAGTGCAGCGGGAAGGTACGCTCGACGCCGATGCCGTACGACACCTTGCGGACGGTGAAGTTGGAGCGGATGCCGCCCCGGCTGCGGCGGATCACCACCCCGGCGAAGACCTGGATGCGCTCCTTCTCGCCCTCGACCACCTTGACGTGGACCTTGAGGGTGTCGCCTGGCTTGAAGTCGGGGACGTTCTGCTGCAACTGCTCGCGCTCGATCGCCTCGATGGTGGGATGCATTGGGGTACCTCGCGTGGGGATGCCGGAACTTCAGCGAAGCCGGACACCTATCGGGTCCCTCGCAGACGGTCAAGAATGACCGCCGCGGCGGCCCGCACCGAGAGGTGGTTGTACGGGGTGGGGCCGAGGACCGGGGCGAGCCGCAGGTCGGCCCGGGCCATGATCTCCGGCGCCAGCCCCCAACCGGTTCCGAACAGCATGAGGACGGGTGGCCCGGGGGCATCGAGGCGGGCCCGCAGCGCCGCGTAGCCGATCCCACTGGCCGATGGCCGGGCCGAGGTGACCACCAGCACGGGCCGCTCGCCGGTCTCCCGTTCCAGCGACACCAGGGTGCCGTCGAGGTCGTGCTCGATGCGGACCAGGGCCAGCGCCTCCTTGCGGGTCAGGTTGTAGGTGCTGCCGTAGCCGGTCTCCCAGTGCTCCAGAATCTTCTCCGACAGCGCCCGCAGCGCCTTCACCGGCGTGACGACGTGGAAGCCGCGGACGCCATACGTGGTCGCCGAGCGCGCGATGTCGTGGATGTCCATGTTCGTCACCGCCGTGGTGACGATCTGCCCGTTCTTGTCGAGCACCGGGTGGTGGATGAGGGCGAGGTAGAGATCGGCCATCACTGTCTCTTCGGCGGCCGCTTCAGCTCGTCGAGGATGCGCCGGTCGTCGTCGCTGAGCGCTGCCCGCGCGAGCAGGTCGGGGCGGCGTTCCAGGGTGCGGCGCAGCGCTTCGCGGCGCCGCCAGCGGGCGATGGCGCCGTGGTCGCCGGAGAGCAGGATCTCGGGCACGCTCGCGCCGCGGAACTCGGGCGGGCGCGTGTACTGCGGGTACTCGAGCAGGCCGTCCTGGAAGGACTCCTGCTCGGCCGACTCGGCGCAGCCGAGCACGCCGGGGACGAGGCGGGCGACGGCGTCGATGACGACGATGGCGGCGATCTCGCCGCCGGAGACCACGACGTCGCCGATCGACAGCTCCTCGTCGACGTAGGCGCGCACCCGCTCGTCGACGCCCTCGTAGCGGCCGCAGATCAGCGCCAGCGCCGGCCGCGTCGCCAGGGCGCGGGCGCGGCCGGCGTCGAACACCGCGCCCTGCGGCGTCAGCAGCACGCGATGCGGCCGGTCGGCGTCGCACCCGGTCGCCTCGATCGCGGCGACCAACGGCTCCGGCTTCATCACCATGCCGGCGCCGCCGCCATACGGCGTATCGTCGGTGACCCGGTGCCGGTCGGCGGCGTGGGCGCGGATGTCGTGGAAGGTGAAGTCGATGGCGCCGCGCTCGCGGCCCTTCTTGAGCATGGTCGCGTCGATCACCGACGCGAACAGCTCCGGGAACAGCGTGACGACGTGGAAGCGCATCACTCGTCGCCGAGCAGACCGGGAAGCGGATGGACGACCAGGCGGCGGTGGGCCACGTCGATCTCGGCGATGACGTCGGCCACCATCGGCACCAGCACCTCGCGCCGCGCGTCGCGGACGACGCACACGTCGTTGCTGCCGGTGACCAGCATCTCGCGCACCGTGCCCAGGACCTGGCCCGCGGTCGTCACGACCTCGCAGCCGAGCAGGTCGACGTGGTACACCGCGTCGCCCTCGGGCGGCGGCAGCGCGGCGCGCGCCACGGCGACGCGGCAGCCCACCAACGCCTCGGCCGCGGCGGCGTCGTCGACCCCGGCCAGCCGCAACAGCACGAACCGCTTGTGCCAGCGGGCGCCGTGCACGCGACGCGTCTCGCTCCGGCCGTCGGGGTGCAGCAGCACGAGGCTGCCGCTCGCCGCCGCAACCTCGGATGCCGGGTTGTGCGGCAGCAGCCGCAGCTCGCCGCGGATGCCGTGGATGTTGACGAGCGGCCCGAGCTCGACCAACGGCTCGGCGGCGGCGGGCGATTCGGCCGGCGGAAGCGGCCGGCCGGTGGGCTCCATCAGGGCGCCCGGGTTACTGCTCTTCGACGATCTCGAGGACGACCTTGCGATTGGCGCGCGATGCCGCGGCATTGAGAATGGTGCGAATCGACTTCGCGGTGCGTCCCTGCTTCCCGATGATCCGGCCCAGATCCTCCTTGGCGACCTTCAACTCCACCACCGACGCCGTGTCCCCGTGGGTCTCCTTCACCTCCACGGCGTCGGGGTTGTTGACGAGCTGACGCGCCAGGTACTGGACCAGTTCCTTCATGTGGTGCCTCCGGCGGGATCGGGCGCGAGCTGGACGCCGCTCTTCTTGATCAGTTGCGCGACGGTCGCGCTCGGCTGCGCCCCGCGCTTCAACCACTCCGCCAATCGCTCGGCCTTGAATTCGATGCGCGAAGGCTTCTGGCGGGGGTCGTAGAGCCCCACCTGCTCGAGACGGCCGCCATCGCCTGCGTTCCGCTTGTCGGTGACGACGATGCGGTAGAAGGGGTTTTTCTTGCCGCCGTGACGAGCCAATCGGATGACTGCGGACATGTGAAATTCCTACTCCTCTCCCTGGGGCCTGACAATCATCAGCCCAGTCCGGGCGGCATGCCTCTGCCGGCAAAGCGCGCCACGTGTTTCATCATCTTCTTCGTCTGCTGGAACTGCTTGAGGAACTTGTTGACCTCGGCCACCGACACGCCGCTGCCGGCGGCGATGCGGCGGCGGCGACTGCCGTTGATGAGGGTCGCGTTGTCGCGCTCCTCGCGCGTCATCGAGTTGATGATCGCCTCGGTGCGGCGGAGCTCGACCTCCGCCGCCGACATGTCCATCCCCTTCACCAGCTTGTTCATGCCGGGGATCATCTTCAGCAGGTCGCCGACCGCGCCCATCTTGCGCACGGCGCGCAACTGATCGCGGAAGTCATCGAGCGTGAACTCGTTGCGGCGCAGCTTCTTCTGCAACGCCAGGGCCTGCTTCTCGTCGTAGACCTGCTCCGCCTTCTCGATCAGCGTCAGCACGTCGCCCATGCCGAGGATGCGCGTCGCCATCCGATCGGGATGGAAGACCTCGAGCGCGTCGAGCTTCTCGCCGACGCCGGCGAAGAGCACCGGCGCGCCGGTGACGGCGCGCACCGACAGCGCGGCGCCGCCGCGCGCGTCGCCGTCGAGCTTGGTCATCACCACGCCGCCGAGCGGCACCCGGGCGTGGAATCCCTTGGCGACGTTGACCGCGTCCTGGCCGGTCATCGCGTCGACCACCAGCACCGTCAGGTGCGGATGCACCGCGGCGCCGATGCGCTCGAGCTCCGCCATCAGCGCGTCGTCGATCTGCAGGCGACCCGCGGTGTCGAGCAGGACGACGTCGCAGGCGCGATTCTTCGCCGCCTCGACGCCGGCCTTGCACACCGCGACCGGATCGCTGTCCGCCGTCGTCGGATGCACCGGCACGTCGATCTGTCCGGCCAGCGTCGTCAGTTGCTCGATGGCGGCCGGGCGGTAGACGTCCGCCGGCACGAGGTAGGGCGTGCGCTTGCGCTGCGTCTTCAGCCACCGCGCCAGTTTCGCGACCGTCGTCGTCTTGCCGGCGCCGTTCAGGCCGACGAGCATGATCACCACCGGCGGCGTCGCCGCCAGGTCCAACTCGACCGCCTGGCCGCCCATCAGCGCCGTCAGCTCGCCGCGGACGATCTTGATGAAGTGCTGCTCGGGGGTGAGGCTCGCCAGCACCTCGGCGCCCAGGGATTGCTGGCGGACGCGCTCGGTGAAGTCGCGGACGATGTCGATCTGGACGTCGGCCTCGAGCAACGCCAGGCGCACCTCGCGCACGGCGTCCTCGATGTTGCGCTCGCTGATCTTGCCGTGCCCGCGCAGCCGCTTGACGGTCTGCTCGAGCTTGTCGCTGAGGGTGTCGAACATCGGGTGGGAACGGTCCCCGGACGGCCGGGGAAATCCGTTACCTACCCAAGGGGTTACGGGGTGTCAACGCGGTCCGAACGGGGCGCCCGGCGGCGACGGGTCCGAAAGGGCATCCCAGGGCAGGCCCGAGGTCCGCCCTGGTGGACGTCGCTCGGCGTGACGCTGCCTACGGTTGCTGGGCGGCGGGCGCGGCGGCCAGCTTGGCCTTGAGCTCCTCGACCTGGCGTTGGAGCTCCTTCTTGTCGCGCTCGATGAGCGTGATCTGGCTGCTCTTGGTGTCCCGCTCCTTGATGACGTTCTGCACCTTGTCGTTGAGCTCCTCGACCTGGGCCTGCAGCTTCGTGGCCTGGCCCCAGAGCTGCCAGCCGAGGAACAGTCCGGCCAGGAACACCACCAGGCCGATCACGCCCCACTGGGCGAAGGTCCAGACCTTGTCGCGGAGGGCTTCGGCTTCGCTCTGCTGCACCTGCTCCATGGTATCCTCGCTGCAACGCTGAGAGGGTGTTCGGGCGCTGTACCACAGGGCTTCCGTGCGTGGAAAGCGGAGCGGGGGGCGCCCCGCCGGACGCCCTCCACCTGATATGGATGGACGCACGCCGATCGTCGACGAGGTGTCGCTCCGCACGCGGGTGCGACGCTCTCGGCGTCCCCGCGCCCCCGCCTCACATGCCACGTGGCAGAGGCAGCGGAGGCATCGCGCTTGCTTGGGCAGGGGTCCGTGCAGGCGATGATCCGAGAAGCCGACGCCATCGTGCGCAAGCAGCGCTTCCTGCTCTGCCGCTATGCGCTGATCCTGGTCACCGGCGCGGTCGGCTTCCTGGAGACCCAGGACGGGTCGCCGGCGCCCATCGCCATCCTGGTCGCCGTCGCCATCGCCTCCAACGTCTTCCTCGGCACGGTGCCGCCGTTCAGCTTCTTCGACGCCACCATGCAGGCGCCGATCCTGATCACCGACACGGCGATGGTCTCGGCGGTGCTGCTGGTCTCGCGCGCCAGCCAGGAGTTCTACCTGTTCTTCTTCTTCGTCCTCATCATGGCGGCGAAGATCGACAACCTGACCCTGCTGGGCGGCGGCGCGGCGCTGATCGGTCTGTTGAGCCTGCTGTTCACCGACACCAGCGGCGGCTGGTTGAGCCCGCTGCTGATGCGCATCCCGTTCATGCTCGCCGCGGCCCTGTTCTACGGCTACGTCGTGCTCCCGGAGCGCACCGGGCAGATGACCCCGCTGGCGCCGATGCGCAAGGCGCGGCCCGCGGCCGCCAAGGCGCGCGTCGCGGCGTAGGCGCCGGTCGCGCGGACCGCCAGGTCGGCGCGACATCGCGGATCCGCGCGATACGCGCTCGCTTGCCCGGGCGGGGGGCGCCGGGTATTCCCGGAAGCTCCTCACCGAAGGGATTCCCCGTGCGCACAGCTCCAACCTCCGCCTCGCCGGTGGCGTGGATGGCGATCGCCATCGCGTCCGGCGCCTTCGCGGTGCTCGCCTACGATGCCTGGCTCGGCCGACTCGGTCTGCCGGCGCTGGGCGCGCTGCTCGTCGCCTTCATCGCCTTCTGGGCCGGCCGCCGCGGCCTCCCGCTGCCCAGCCGCGCCACCGCCGACCTGACGGCGAAGGTGCTCTTCACCGTCGTCGGCATGGTCGCCCTGCTGCGCCATCCGATCCCGGTCGAGGGCGGCGAGCGGCTGCCGATCTACGACGCGATCCTGCAGTACCTCCCCTACGTCGATCCGCGCCTGTTCGTCCTGTTCGGCCTGCTGGCCATGCTGGTGAAGGCCCTCGGCGTCGTCTCCTCCGCCTACGCCTGGCATCTGCTGCTGGTCGGGCAGCGCATCCGCTACCCGTTCTGGCAGGCGATCTTCACCGCCTTCCTGATCGGACGCTTCATCGGCACCTTCCTGCCGAGCACCATCGGCCTCGACGGCTACACGCTGTACGAAGCGGGCCGCTACTCGAACCAGTGGTCGCGCGCCGTCACCGCGAAGATGCTGGAGAAGCTGATCGGCATCACCGGCCTCTTCCTCGGCATGGTCCTCACCCTGCCGTTCGGCTACCAGGTCATCGTCGACGTCACCCACCACGCCAGCCGACCGCACGCCGCGCCGCTGGTCGCCGGGCTGATCATCGCCGTCGCCGGCGGCATCTGCGCCGCGGTGATCCTGATTCTCGCCTGGCCGCGGCTGCTCACCGGCGCGCTGGCGATCTTCGGCAACTGGCTGCCCGGCGGCCTGCGCGGCCGCGTCGAGCAACTCGGCAGCGCCCTCGGCGCCTACCATGGGCAGGTCGGCCTGTTGTTCGCGGCGCTGTTCAGCAAGTTCGTCACCCACTTCACCACCGCGGTGGTCTACTACTTCACCGCCCTGGCGATCGGCGTCGTCGGGGCGCAGTTCTGGCCGATCGTCTTCGGCTCGACGATCCAGATCCTCGGCACCGTCTTCGCCCCGACCATCGCCGGCGAGGGCGCGCGCGAAGCCTTTCAGGCGCTGCTGCTGCAGAAACAGCTCGGCGGCGTCCCCCAGGCGGTGCTCTCGGCTGCCCTCGGCTTCATCGCCGCTGAGGCGGCGACGCTGTGGGGCGGCGCCTTCCTGCTGGTGCGCAAGCCGGGCTGGCGGCCGACCTTCACCCGCGTCGACGACGCGCCGGTTGACTACGCCTGGATCGACGACCGCGAGGCGGTGGACTTCCAGCGCGCGGCGAAGATGGCCGCCGCCGCCCGCCGCTGACCCGGCGCCATGGCGGGTGGTGAAAGGCCCATCGTGTCCGAGGGGCTCGAGCCGCCGTCGCCGCCGAGCCGGCTGCCACGGGCGAGGATTGCCATCGGCGCCGTGGTCCTGGTCGCCTTCCTCCTCATCGCCCGGCAGGGCGGCGCCCACATTCCGCAGTTCGCGGCATGGGTCAATCGCCTCGGCCTCTGGGGGCCGGTGGTGTTCATCCTCGGCTACGCCGTGGCGGTGGTCGCCTTCGTGCCCGCGTCGCTGCTGACCCTCGCCGCCGGGGCGATCTTCGGCATCGCCCGCGGCGTCGTCATCGTCTTCATCGCCGCCGTGCTCGGCTCCTCCGCGGCGTTCCTGGTCTCGCGCTATCTCGCCCGCGCGGCCATCGAACAGCGGGTGCGCGGCAACGCGCGCTTCGCCGCCATCGACCGCGCCGTCGGCGCCGAGGGGCGCAAGATCGTCTTCCTGCTGCGGCTCTCGCCCGCCGTCCCGTTCACGCTGCTGAACTACGCCCTGGGGCTGACCCGTGTCCGCTTCGCCGACTACGTCGTCGCCTCCATCGGCATGCTGCCGGCCACGACGCTCTACGTGTACTACGGCAAGCTCGCCGGCGACGTCGCCGCCCTCGCCGGCGGCGCCGCGGTCGAGAAGGGCGCCGGCTACTATGCGGTGCTGGCGATCGGCCTGGCGGCGACCATCGCGGTCACGGCGGTGGTGACGCGGACGGCACGGCGAGCGCTGCAGGCCGTCGCGGAGTGAGCTGGCAGCGCGCGGCCGTCGGGAGCGGCGCGAGTCTAGTGTCGATACGACACAACACCTTCACCACGGAGGCACGGAGGGGGCAGCGTCGGAATGGCGGGTGGGTACGATCCCTATGGCCATTGCTGGATGGCGTTGGGGATCTCGCCCCCGAACCCCCTCTCGTACAGGTTGCTCCGTGTCTCCGTGCCTCCGTGGTGAAATGGTTTCGTCGCATCAAGGCGAGCTGCCCACCGCCGACCGCAGATCCGCCGGCCGCCGGACGCGATTGTAGGCGGCTTTGTAGTCCTTCCAGAATTCCCGGTACTGCCGCTTGTTCTTCAGGTCGTTGAACGGGTAGCGCGCCCCCGGACGCTGGCGCAGGACGTACGTCAGCGCGAAGTCGAGCGGCAAGATCAGCAGCGCGGATAGCGGGTGAAACAGCATCGGCACCGCCAACAGGAACGCGGCGAGCTTGACGCGGAAGAAGGGGCAGCTATTCGCGACGGGAATCATCGCCCAGTAGCCGAAGAGCATCTGACCGCCCACGGCGGCCGCGAGCACGTAGCTGTTGATCCATCCGTGCAGGAACAACGAGGCGAAGACGGCGACGGTCAGGAGCTGGTATCCCAGATACGTGAGCGCGAGCTGCCACACGAGCGTGAATCCGTTGTGCTGGGTGAAGACGTGGTCGACGAAGTCGGCGCACTTGTCGATCGCGTAGCGGCCGCTCTGGCGGAACTTGTCGGCGTTGTTCGGGTAGCTGAGATACTTGGCCACGTCCCTGGCGCTGCGGCACGACCGGAGACTCAGCTCGATGCCGAGCTCCCTGGCGACCTCGTCCGTGTAGAAGCCGTAGTAGGTCAGGTGGTCGCGCGGGCCCGGCGCGGCGGTGACGTAGTACCGGCGATCGTAGCGCGCGATCTTCTCATCGAGGCGATCGGCCATGCCGGCGCGGAACGGCTCGTCGGTGATCAGCCGGTGGATGAGCAGTGACTGCATCTCGGTGATGTTGGAGAGGCCGCCGGTGAGCGGCCGCGTGTAGCCGAGCAGGTAGACGTTGTGGAGAGCCCTCGGGACCACGCCGAGGTAGTTCTCCCGGTAGACGTACTCGTAGTCGACGGTCTGTCCGTCCTTCTCGCAGGTGATGCGGGGCAGTCTCGGGACCTCGGCATCCCCCTTGATCAGGTGGTCGTAGTGCACGAGCTGCCCGTCGCATTCGATGGTCTTGCTCGCCTCGTCGACCCTGGTGTCGGCCTTGCTCCAGAGCGCGACCAGGCCCTCGGAGACGAAGAACGGGAGATCGTTCAGCAGGAAGCCCTGCGCGATGCGCCCGGGCAGATCGTCGGAGAACAGGCGCGCGTACGTGTCGATCGGCCAGTACTTGATCGCGATGATGCCGTTGGGGACGTGCGCCTGGGGAGGTCGATCGGCCTCGATCACGCGCCGCGTGTTCCCGAACGGCACGTGGAAATTCTCCGGGGTGAAGAGGCGCCCCAGGACGTGCTGGATCCTCCGCACGAGGGCCATGAAGGCGGCGAGCGGCTTGAAGTTGGGAACGACCTTGTACATCGGCACGAAATTGAAATTGATCACCGCGCCGTAGAGACGCGGGAAGCTGCGTGCCATCTGATGCGCCTCGAGCTGATCGAGGCTGTAGGTCGTGTCGCCCATGTAGAAGAGCTTGTCCAAGGCCAGGAAGCCGTTCTGCAGGACGATGATCCGGTTGTCTCCCGTCACCAACTTCGAGATCAGGAGGTTCGCGGAGTCGCCGATCGTGTCGAACACGACGGTCTGGTCGCGGATGCTGCAATCGAACGTGGTGAGCGACTCGACGATCCGGCGGCGAAACGCCGTCGAGATCACGACGTGCTTGGCTTTGAATCGTTCGCCGCTCGTGGTGTGGACGATGCTGTGGTCGCGCGTGTTCTCGATCAGGCTGACGCGGTCGACGACGATGCGATCCTGGTACTGGCGCTGGTACCGCAGGTGCATGTCGTAGAACTCCTGCGCCGTCGGGTAGCGGTCTTCGCTGAAGTCCTCGACCAGGTCGAACGTGTAGAAGCTGGTGTAGTACGAGCTGACGAGATCGAAATCGAGGCCGCCCGAGCGCGTGAGGGACGCCCAGATCGAGCCGTCCTTCTCCGAGATGATCGTGTAGTCCACGCCGGAGCGGTCGAGCTCGCGCAGGAGCGGGATGGCGGAGAAGCCGAACCCCACGAGCAGAACACTCGACTCCTTCATCGACTCCCCTCCCGATCTCACGCGGCCGCGAGCGGGCGATATGCACACGCGAAACGAAGCGCGGTCAAGGCTCCTCGGCCCGCTGTGCCGGGCCGCTCCGTCTCGCAACCAGCCGGCGGTTCGCGGGGCTGGGCCCGCATGCGCGGGAGGTCGGCCTGGGGCAGGCTCGACCTATTGCGGACCCGCGGGGGCAGAGCCGGACGCCGAGGCGCCGGCCGCGCGCTCGACGGTGAGCAACGCGACCGGTTCGTCGAAGCCCTTGAGCATGCGCTTGCCCGCCGGCTGGAAGCGCAGGTGCGGGGCGCCGGCGGCGGTGGCAACCGCGGGGGTGACGAGGAGCTCGCCCGGCACCGCGAGCTCGGCGAGGCGCGCCGCGAGGTTGACGATCGGCCCGTAGTAATCGCCGCCGCGAATGATGAGCTCGCCGGCGGCGAGCGCGCCGCGCGGCGTCACCGCCCGATCGCCGGCGAACTCGTCGACCAGCGCCAGCCCGATGTCGCAGGCGGCGCGCGCGTCCATGGTGACGAACATCACCTCGTCGCCGATCAGCTTCACCAGGCGGCCGCCGCCGGCGACCACCGCGTCGTGCGCGCGCGTCTCGAAATCCTCGATCAGCTCCGCGAGATCGCGCGCCGAGACCCGACTCGCCAGCGGGGTGAAGCCGACCAGATCGATGAACCCCACCGTCATCTCCGCGGTGTAGACGGAGCGGCCGAGCTGCAGCCGGCGAAAGCGTTCGATCGCCATCGCCATGTGCGCCCCAAAGCAGACGTGGATCATCCGCTGCAGCGCGCTGATGGATTCGACGGCGCGCAGCCCCGCTTCCGCGAGCTGCCGTTCGGTGGTCCCACGGGCGCGCATCGGCCCTTCGACCGTGACGTAGAAGAGCGACACGGCGGCCTCGGCGATGTGGCTGAGCGAGGCGCCGACGGTGCGCAGCACGCGCAGCAGCGGCTTCTCGCCGAACAGCGCGGCGGTGCGCGCGAAGAGCTGGCTCACCTCGAGCATGTCGTCGCCGAACAGCCGCTGGTCGCGCGCCGCCGGCAGACCCACGGCGAGCGTCAGCTCGGCCAGCCGGTCGGCCGGAATCGCGGCGCGCGCCGCGATCTCCTCGAGCGTGTAGCGGGGCCCCTGCCTGAGCGCGAGATCGGCCGCGAGCGCGCTCAGCGGCCCGCGCGCGTTGGCGGCGACCATCGCTTCGATCGTCAGCCCGCGCCCCGCCAACCATTCGAGCAGCTCGAGGCGTTCCGCCGCGCCGGGCGCGCGCGGGTCGTAGAGCCCGGCGGCTTCGTAGTCGGCGGGGTTCATTGCCAGGCCGATACGCGTCGCCGGCGCGACCGGCAAGTCCGCCGGCCTCCCGCGTCGGGTCGGCTCGAATGCGTTCTCCGCGGCGCGTGCGCCGGCACGGCACCGACCACGGCCCCATCGCCGCCCCCGGGCGGCACGGGCCGGCTCCATGCCCGCTCCTCTTTTCCCCGGCATCGGCATGGGCGATAGTCGCCCGATGTCCGACCTGACGATCCACGGCGAGTGCGCGGCGCGTTTCCGGCGCGTGCGCGAGGTGTTCGAGGATGGCTTCCGGCGCGGGCGCGAGATCGGCGCCGCGGTCGCGGTGGTGCACGACGGCGAGACCGTCGTCGATCTGTGGGCCGGTTGGGCCGACCTGGCGAAGACGCGGCCCTGGCAGCGCGACACCATCGCCAACGTCTACTCGTGCACCAAGGCGATGGCGGCGCTCTGCGCGCACCAGTTGGTGGAGCGTGGCCGTCTCGATCTCGACGCGCCGGTCGCCGACTACTGGCCGGAGTTCGCGCAGCGGGGCAAGGAGCGGATCCCCGTCCGCTGGCTGCTGAGCCACCGCGCGGCGCTGCCGGCGGTGCGTGAGATGCTCCCCGGCGAGGCGCTCTACGACTGGAGCATGATCACCGCGGCGCTGGCCGGCGAGCAGCCGTGGTGGGAGCCGGGGACCGCCCACGGCTACCACGCCGTGACCTTCGGCTGGCTGGTCGGCGAGGTGGTGCGCCGCATCGACGGCCGCAGCCTCGGCACCTACTTCCGCGACGAGATCGCGCGCCCGCTCGGGCTCGACTTCCACATCGGTCTCGCCGACGCCGAGCACGCGCGGGTCGCCGAGCTGAGCGACCTGGCGATGGCCGGGGCCGACGAGCTCGACGCCGATGCCATCGGCCTGGCACAGGTGATCCTGTCCGACCCCAACAGCATGACGGCGCGCGCCTTCATGAACCCGCCGTCGATGGCGTTCGGCGTCAACAACCCGGAGTGGCGACGGGCCGAGATTCCGGGGGCCAACGGCCACGCCGGCGCCCGCGATCTGGCGCGCGTCTACGGCGCGTTGGCGCGCGGCGGCGACCTGGACGGCGCGCACGTGCTCGACCCGGCCGGCATCGCCCGGCTGCGCGGCGAGCAATCACGCGGCCCCGACCTGGTGCTGCAGGTCAGCACCCGCTTCGGCCTCGGGGTCATGCTGCCGCAGGAGCGCGACGACGCGCGCTTCGGACCGAGCCCCAATGCCTTCGGCCACCCCGGCGCCGGCGGCGCCCTCGGCTTCGCCGATCCGGACGGCCGCATCGGCTTCGGCTACACGCCGAATCGCCTCGGGCCGCACATCCTGCTCGACCCGCGCGCCACGGCGCTGATCGACGCGGTGTACGAGGGGCTGCGATAGGTCGTCGCGCAGATCGCCTCCGCACCCGTTCCGCGGTTGCCCGATTCATTCCGCGGAGTAGTGTGAGCGCCATGAAGACGCTCCTGGCTCTGGTGCTGGTACTGCTGTCCGCCTCCCTGACCTCGGCCCAGCCGATCGGCGAGGGCGACGGTCCGATCGGCGGCGCGATGGTCGGCGGCGCGCCCGTCGGCGAGGGCGATGGCGCCATCGGCGGCGCGATGGTCGGCGGCGCGGCCGCCGGCGAGGGCGACAGCGCCATCGGCGGCGCCATGGTCGGCGGCGCCCCGGCCGGCGAGGGCGACGGCGCCATCGGCGGACCCGCGGTCGGCGGCGCGGCCGTCGGCCAGGAAGAGGACGACGCCGCCGTCGGCGGCGCGCCGCTGGAGTGACGCGCGGAGCGATCTCGAGTCGCTCCGCAACTCCCGCAGCCGGCGCGGAGCCCGACGCTGGCACGCGCGCCGCTCCTCCGTCCCCTCCGCGCAGGCCGCGAACGGGTGGTTCCCTTCGCGCGCCAGCGCCTGTTCGAGGCGCACCCTTCGTCGGCGATTGCGTATCTCAGCCGATCACCAGAGCCGACGCGGAGCCGGTCAAGCATCCCCCGAGGGACCACGTCCGGCTCGGCGGGTCGCCCACGCCATGCGATCCCGCGCGTCGCGGTCGCGCGATCCTCGGGGTCGTGGCCGATCCCGGCCGGCACCCGAGGCTCACCGCCTGGGATGACGGGAACGCGGGCACGTCCCTCCACCGTGACGGACGGGCGTGTGGCCACGTCTCCGGCAATCGTCTTGACTGACTGAGTCGGTCAGTTATATGGTGCCGGCACCATGCCGCGAGAGACGCCGCCGGACCGCATTCCCGACCTCATCCGCGTCGCGACGGACGTCTTCATCGCGCAGGGGTATCGACGCACGCAGATGGCGGACGTCGCCGACGCCCTCGGCATCGCGAAAGGCACCCTCTACCTCTACGTCGAGAGCAAGGAAGCCCTGTTCGATCTCGCCTGCCGCTACGCCGACGCCCTCCCGGCGCCCGCCGAGCTGCCGGCGCTCCCGATTCCGACGCCGAAGCCGGATGCGACGCTCCGTTTCGTTCGTGAAGAGCTTGCGCGCGGCCGGCAACTGCCGGCGCTCGACGCCGCACTGGCGCGGAAGCGCGTCACCGATGTGTCGGCGGAAGCGCGGGCGATCGTCTCCGAGCTCTACGATCTGCTGGCACGCAACCGTCGTCGCATCGAGCTCGTCGATTCGTCCGCCCGCGACTATCCCGAGCTGGCCGCGTACTGGTTCGAAGGCGCGCGCGGCGGCCTCGTCGCGCAGCTATCCGACTGGCTCGAGTCGCGCATCCGCCGCGGCGCCCTGGCCGCCGTGCCCGACGTCGGCGCGGCGGCGCGACTGATTCTGGAAACGACGGTCTTCTGGGCCGTCCATCGCCACTTCGACTCGCGACCGGAGACGGTCGACGAGGACCTCGCGCGCCAGACGGTCGTTCACTTCGTCGTCCGCGCGCTGACGAAGGAGTGATCCATGACTCGACGCTACGACATTGACTGGCTGCGGATCGGTGCGACGCTGCTGCTCTTCGTCTTCCACGTGGGCATGGTCTTCAGTCCGGCGCCCTTCTACCACATCCGCAACGACGCCCTGTCGTTCGCGTGGCTCGTCGTCTGCGGCTTCATCGGGCTGTGGCACATGCCGCTCTTCTTCCTGCTCGCGGGGTGGTCGCTCTGCGAGTCGATGCGCGCGCGCGGCGTGCCGGGCGTCGTCGGCGAGCGCCTCCGGCGCCTCCTCGTCCCGCTCGTCTTCGGCTGCCTCGTGTTCATGCCGGTGATCAAGTTTCTCGAGCTCTCCGGCGGCCTCGATCTCAGCCGCAACGGCCTCCGCGTGAGTCCGGCGCTGCAAGACGGGTTTCGCGCCGTGATCCCGGACGGGCTGCCGGTCGCCGCGCCGTTCCACGAGACGTTCCGCGAGTTCCTGCCGACGTTCTTTACGCTCGACCGGTTCACCTGGGCGCATCTGTGGTTCGTCGCCTACCTGCTCACGTTCACCGTCGTTTACCTGCCGCTCTTCGCGTGGTTGCTCCGCCGCACGACGGAGCCGCAGCGCGTGCCGGCGATCCTCGTCTACGCGCCGATCCTTCCACTCGCGCTCGTGCAGATGCTGCTGCGTCCCTACTGGCCCGGCGTGCAGAACCTGTACGACGACTGGGCGAACGTCGCGTACTACAGCACGTACCTGTTCGCGGGCTTCCTGCTCGCGCGCCATCCCATGGTCGAGATCGTCGCGCAGCGCGAGTGGCGTCGGGCGCTCCTCCTTGGCATCGCAACGTCCGGTGTGCTGCTCGGGGGGCTGCTCCGGCTGTACGACGCGCCGTCCGTGATGCTGGCTGGCAGCGCGGTCGCTGGCTGGTGCTTCGTGCTCGCGTTCCTCGGGCTCGCGAAACGCTTCCTCGACGTCGGCAACGCGGCGCTCCACTACCTGAGCGAGGCCGCGTTTCCGGTCTATCTGCTGCACCAGGCGGCGATCGTCGTGCCCGGTTACTGGCTCATCCAGATGCCGTTCGGCATCGCGACGAAATCCGTGCTCCTGCTCCTCGTCTCCGTCGCCCTGACGTTCGCCATCTACCACTGCGTGGTCCGGACGCTACCGCCGCTGCGATTCTGCCTCGGCATGCGCCCCCGGGTCTGTCCCGTGCCCCGACTCGTCACGCAAGCGGCCGTCGTCGCGCTGATCGTGGCGGCGGCGACGGCCGTGTACGCAGAGACGCCGGAGGGACGGTGGTATGCCGAGGGCGGCGCGGCGCAGATCGAGATTGCGCCCTGTGGCGAGGCGCTGTGCGGTACCGTCGTCTGGCTCCGGTCGCCGTTCGACGAGAACGGCTGTCCGCTGACGGATGCCCAGAATCCCGATGCGACGCTCCGTGGCCGGGAGATCGTCGGCCTCCGCGTCCTCACCGACCTTCGACCGGACGGAAGCGGATCGGGCGGCTGGACCGGGGGCCTGATCTACGATCCGACCAGCGGACGAACCTATCGCTGCAACCTTGCCCTCGACGGCCCTGACCGCGCGCGCCTGCGAGGCTACATCGGGATCACGCTGCTCGGGCGGACCACCACCTGGCTGCGCGTCGGCTCCGAGAGCCGTGCGTGCGGCACACGGTCGTCCTGATGCGACGCCCCGAATTCATCGCGCGTCAGTCGCGACGTCCGAGTGGGCTGCTCGGTTGGCTGATCGGGCGCATCATGGAGGGCGAGACGGCGCCCGAAAACGACATCGCCGTCGAGCGGCTCGCGCTGCAGGCCGAGGACGCTGTGCTGGAGGTGGGCTTCGGCCCGGGGCGCACGCTGCAGCGCATGGCCGAGCTGGTCATCCGCGGCCGCGTCGCGGGTGTCGACCTCTCCGACGACATGGTCGCGGCCGCCACCCGCCGCTGCCAGCGATACATCGCGCGGGGTCGCATGGAGCTCCGGCACGGTTCGGTGGAGCGCTTGCCGTTCCCGGATGGGTTCTTCGACAAGGCACTCTCGGTGCACACGCTGTACTTTTGGGAGCAGCCGGAGCAGGCATGCGCGGAGCTCCGGCGTGTGCTGAAGCGGGATGGCGTGCTCGTCCTCTGCTTCCGCGAAAAAGGTGACCATCACGCCGACGACTTCCCGCCGGCGGTCTACCGGTTCCACGCCGCCGCCGACGTCGGCGAGCTGCTGTGGGGTTGCGGCTTCGGTGATGTGGCCATCGAACGCCCGGTGGCTGCCGCGCGCGGGCTCGCGATCGTCACGGCGCGGACGGCCTAGCGAATCCCCGCGCGGAGGCGAGGCTGACGCGACGGGCAGGTGATCCGCACGCTGCCGCTCGCCGGCACGGCGGCCGTCGGTCGGCCGCGGAGTCGGCAAGCCGTAGGCGCATCGGCAAGGTGGGCTCCCCCCTCGACGGCGCCACGACGGTCTCAACCGGCCAACCGGCGCACCGCGCCGTCGCGGAGACGCGGCTCCAACCGATTGATTCCGTTATCGGATCCACACCTGAATGGCACACGCCAGCGCCCGAGGTCGCGAAGGACGGCGGGCGTTCCCCCGCCGTCCGGTGCGATAGGCAGCATCGCGAGCGCCGGGGGCTTTCCGGAAAATTGTCGGAGACCTTCCGGACTCACCGTCCGGTCTTTGCGATACGCGGCATGAATTCATGAGAGCGGATCGCGCCGGTCGCGGCGTGGCTCGGAGGTATTTCGAATGACATCTCGAATGACATCGATGATCCGCATCGCTCGCATGGCGGCGATTCTCGTGGCTGCGCTGACCGCCGTGCCGGCGCCGGCTCAGGTGTTCCAGGGCAAGCCCGGCGCCCCGGCGACGCGCGAATTTCCCGACTCGCGCGTGCTGCCGATCCCGAGCGCGCCTTTCGCCGGCTCGATCCAGCCCAACCTGATCGACAGCACGCCGGGCTGGCCGTCGACCATCGCGCCGCCGGCGGGCGCGCCGAACGTGCTGCTGATCCTGACCGACGACGCCGGCTTCGGTTCGAACTCGGTCTTCGGCGGCGTGGTGCCCACGCCCGCGCTCGACAAGCTCGCCCAGCGCGGCATTCGATACACGCAGATGCACAACACCGCGCTGTGCTCGCCGACGCGGGCGGCGCTGCTCACCGGCCGCAATCACCATGCCGTGGCCTTCGGCAACGTGGCCGAAGGTTCCAGCGGCTACCCCGGCTACGACACCGTCACCGGCCCCGAGAGCGCGCACATGGCGATGACGCTCAAGCTCAACGGCTACGCCACGTCGTGGTTCGGCAAGAACCACAACGTGCCGATCTGGGAGGCGACCCCGGCCGGCCCATTCACCAACTGGCCGATCAGCCAAGGCTACGACTACTTCTACGGCTTCGTCGGCGGCGACACCAGCCAGTGGGAGCCCGGCAACCTGTTCCGCAATACCACGCCGATCCACCCCTACAACGGCAAGCAGGGCCAGTGGAACCTGGTCACCGCGATGGCCGACGACGCCATCGAGTACATCCGCGCGCAGGCGGCCACCAACCCGAACCGGCCCTGGTTCATGCACTACGCGCCCGGCGCCACGCACGCGCCGCATCACCCGACCCAGGAGTGGGTCGACAAGATCACCGCGATGAATCTCTTCGACGAGGGCTGGAACCAGCTCACCGAGAAGATCTTCGAGAACCAGAAGCGCCTCGGCGTCGTGCCGGCGAACGCCAAGCTACCGCCGTGGCCGGACCAGTTGTTGCCGCGGTGGGAGACCCTCGATGCCGACCAGAAGCGCCTGTACCTGCGCCAGATCAACGTCTGGGCCGCCTACATGGCCTACATGGACCACGAGATCGGCCGCGTCATCGACACGATCGAGCAGCTCGGCGAGCTCGACAACACGCTGATCATCTGGGTCGCCGGCGACAACGGCATGAGCGCCGAAGGATCGATGAACGGCACGCCGAACGAAGTCGCGTACTTCAACGGCGTGGCCTTCACCGTCGAGCAGATGCTGCCCCTGATCCCGGTGTGGGGCACCGACAAGACCTACAACCACTTCGCAGTGCCCTGGGCCTTCGCGCTGGACACGCCCTACCGCATGGTCAAGCAGGTGGCCTCGCACCTCGGCGGCACGCGCACCGGCATGGTGATCTCGTGGCCGAAGCGCATCAAGGACGCGGGCGGCATGCGCAACCAGTTCCACCACGTGATCGACGTCGCGCCGACGGTGCTCGAGGCGATCGGCATCCCGCAGCCGACCTTCGTCAACGGCATCGAGCAACGCCCGTACGATGGCGTCAGCATGGTCTACACGTGGGACAAGGCGAACGCGAACGCGCCCTCGACCCGCAAGACGCAGTACTTCGAGATCTTCGGCAACCGCGCGATCTACCACGACGGTTGGATGGCCAACACCGTCCCCGCTGTCTACCCGTGGGAAGGCGTGGCCGGCAAACCTCCGGTGGACGTGATGAACGGTTACACCTGGGAGCTGTACAACCTGATCGAGGATCCGACCCAGACCAACGACCTCGCCGCGAAGGAGCCGGAGCGGCTGCGCATGATGCAGGAGCTGTGGACCGTCGAGGCGACGCGCAACAACGTCTTCCCGCTGAACAACTCGCAGGTGCCGATCCTGACCGACGAGCGTCCCGGGCCGGCGGCCGGACGCACGCAGTTCGTCTACACCGCGCCGATGACCTCGACGCAGTTCGGCGCCGCGCCGTCGATCCTCAACCGCTCGTTCAAGATCACCGCCGAGCTCGAGGTCCCGTCGGGCGGCGCCAACGGCGTGCTGGTGACGCAGGGCGGACGCTTCTCCGGGTACGGCCTGTACCTGAAGGACGGGAAGCCCACCTTCACCTACAACGCGCTCGACGTCGACCGCTTCAAGTGGCAGGGGTCGGAAGCGCTGCCGCCCGGCAAGCACTCGATCGTCTTCGACTGGAAGATGGACCCGCAGGGCATGGCGGTGGCGCGCGGCGGCACGGGCACGCTGTCGGTCGACGGCAGGCAGGTCGCGCAGCGCTCGCTGCCGAAAACGATTCCGTTCATCTGGGCCTGGGACGAGACCTTCGACATCGGCATGGACACCGGCACGCCGGTGGACGACGCCGACTACCAGGTCCCCTTTGCCGTCACGGGAACGTTCGGCAAGGTCACGTTCGACCTCGGCGAGTCGAGCGTGTCGCCCGAGTCGATCAAGCTGATGATGGAGGAGTTGGCGAAGAAGCGCGATCGCTGACATCCCCTTCGCGAAGCGTCCCGGTACGGCGCGGCGCCGTGCCTGGAGGATCGGGATGCCACCGCAGCGAGAAAGCGGCGCCTGTCCCCGTCCTGCGTGGATGCTGAACGGAGAAGGACCGATGCACAGTGTTCAGGTTGCCGGCGCGCCATCTCGCCGCTGCGGTGTGGTCGCCACGAGCTTCCTCCTCCTTGCACTCGCTGGTCGGAGCCGCGGAGCGGCGCACCACCGAGCTCGCCACGCAGACACGGAATCCGGTCGGCAACCCGATCAGGCGGCCTGCTGACTCAGCTCGACGAAACGTGCGAGGGGCACGGCGCATTTCGGTGCGCCACCCGCGAGCGCCAGAGGGTCTTCCGATCGGTCCCCAGGCCGAAGCACACCCCGCGGTCGCCGCGTCGGTGCTCACCTGCCGCGTTGACGGCTCTCGATTTCCAACGTACAAATATTCGTACAATGAAGGACTCCATGGCGATCGTAGGATACAGCGAGGCGCGGCAGCGTTTGGCGAAGCTGATGGACGCGGTAGTGGATGACCGCCGCCCGGTGGTGGTCACGCGCCAGAAGGCTGCGGCCGTGGTCATGCTGTCGCTCCAGGAGTACGAAGCGATGGCTGAAACCCTCCATCTCCTGCGGAGCCCGCGCAATGCGCAGCGGTTGCACAAGGCCGTCCGCGATGCGGATGCCCGACGATTCGCCCCCAACCCCCGTGAATGACCGAGCGCTGGACTGCGGGAGCAGCCCAGGACTACCGCTGGTTTGCCCGACGAGCACCCGAAGCGGCCGCCCGGATTGATCGTCTCCTGGCGGACATTCGCCGCCACCCGTTCACGGGAATCGGTAAGCCCGAGCCGTTGAGAGGCACGCTCGCCGGTTGGTGGTCGCGACGCATCACCGGCGAGCACCGCCTCGTCTACCGCGTGGTCGGCAAGGGGGCGGCACGCGAGCTGCAGATCGCGCAATGCCGGTACCACTACTGAAGCCGGCCGGGGAGTCGGCGCGCCCGCAGTGTTTCGCGCCCGGTGACCATCGTGCTGACCGGGCGCGCGGATGCGCGACGCTCACAACACCGCGGCGGCGTCCGCCCGCCCGGCAAGTGCCTCTGCCGCTCCCGGCCGCTGCGTATGGTCCGCCGCCGGCGCCACCGCACGTTCGCGGCGCAGCTTGGTCGACGACCACACCAGCGTCCTCGCGTTGATGCCCGTTCCGGCGGCGAGCTCTTTCGAGCTCTGCCCGCTGCGCCGCCACGCCCACTCCCGCCGCGTCTGCCTCATGCGCACCTCCCTCCTCGGCGCGCACTCTCGTAGCTCCACCGGCTTCCGTCAGGAACGCGATTCACTGAACGGATACACATCCTCGGCATACGGAGCGCGCCGCGATCGGCGAGGTGATCGTCCGCGTCGGCGGCGCAAGCGGCGAGCGGGCGAACAGGGTGCCCTGCCCGCGACGCGTGAACGCACGTCGACATAGCCTTGATGCGACAAGAGACTTTCACCACGGAGGCACGGAGACACGGAGAGTACTGATCTCGAAGCCCGCCCAGTGGTCCTCCCAAAGTTCATTGGAAATGGAGTGAGAAGAGGCCCCGCGCCTTCGCTATGGCACCGAGCCCTCCGTGTCTCCGTGCCTCCGTGGTGAGGAGTTTTCTGTCTCATCAAGGATAGCTCGGGGGAGGCCGCCGCCGCATGGTCCTCGCCCAGGCGTCTCGCCCGGGAGCACCGGCGGGAGGAAGCCGGGTCGCCGCCCACATGCGTCCCGGAGGCCGCCGTCCCGGCATTCTGCCCGAATCCGCGGAACGGCATGCGGTGAACTGCCAGGACGAGCCGACCGCTGCGGCCTCGGACGGCTCGCCTGCCCACGGCAAGAGCATCCGCGCGCCGCTGGCCTGCCGCTTGCGTCAGCGGCAGTTGACCGGGCCGCCGCGAACGGCGTTGTGAAGGGCGGCGGAGAACGGCGTCCGCCAATCCTGCAGCCCGGAGCCGACATGAACGAACCGGACGAGCCGATGGTCGATGATCGCCTCCCCACGCCGCCGCCGGCCTGGCCGGCGCTCGTCGTCGACGACGACGTCGGCGTGCGGCAGTCGCTGCGCCTCTGCCTCGAGCCCACGGGCGCGCGCGTGCTCGGCGTCGGCTCCGCCGCGGCGGCACTGGAGGCGCTGGAGCGCGCGCACTTCGACGTCGTCTTCCTCGACCTCTGGCTCGGCGCGGACTCCGGGCTCGATCTCCTGCCGGAGATCCTGCGCCGCCAGGCGGAGGCCGGCGTCATCGTCATCACCGCCTTCGCCAGCTTCGAGAGCGCGGTCGAGGCGATGAAGCGCGGCGCCGCGGACTATCTGCCGAAGCCGTTCACCCCCGATCAGGTCCGCCTCGCCGCCGGCCGGGTGCGCGAGGCGCACCGCCTGCGCCGCCGGGTCGCCGAGCTCGAACAGCAGATCGACGACAGCGACGTGGCGTGTCTCTTCGAATCCGCCAACCCCGCTTTCCGCGCCTTCCTGCAGACGGCGAGCCGCGCCGCCGCGTCCGATTCGGTGGTCCTGCTGGGCGGAGAGAGCGGCACCGGCAAGAACGTGCTGGCCCGCTGGCTGCGCGACCACAGCCCGCGTCGCGCCGCGCCGTTCGTCAGCGTCAACTGCCCGACCCTCTCGAGCGATCTCATGAGCAGCACGCTCTTCGGGCACCGCCGGGGCGCGTTCACCGGCGCCACCAGCGACGTCCCCGGCAAGGTGGAGGAGGCGGAGGGGGGAACGCTCTTCCTCGACGAGGTCGGCGAGCTCTCCGCCGACGCCCAGGCGCGCCTCCTGCGCTTCCTGAACGACCGCTCGTACGAACGCCTCGGCGAAGCGCGCGAGCGGCGGGCCGATGTGCGCATCATCGCGGCGACCAACCGATCGCTCGCCGAGGAGGTCCGCGCCGGCCGCTTCCGCGAGGACCTGTTCTACCGGCTGAACGTCGTCGCCTTCACCCTGCCGCCGATCCGCGAGCGCCCCGAGGACATCGTGCCGCTGGCGCGCCATTACCTGCGCTTCTACGCGCGCCGGCAGCGGCGGCCGGCGCTGGCGTTCTCGAGCGCCGCGGAGGCGGCCATCCGCGCCCATCCGTGGCCCGGCAACCTGCGCGAGCTGCGCAATGCGGTGGAGCGGGCGGCGATCCTCGCCGCCGGCAACGCGCTCGAACCGCCGGATCTCGGCCTGCCGCCGCCGCGCGACGCCGCGGCGGCGGGCCCGCTGGGGTCGGGCGTGCACGTGGGTGCGATGGTCACGCTCGCGGCCCTCGAACGCGAGCACATCGCCCGGGTGGTCGCCCAGTCGGCCACCCTCGAAGCCGCCGCGCGCACGCTCGGCATCGACGCCACCACGTTGCAGCGCAAGCGGCGGCGCTACGGCCTGGTGTGAGCCGACCATGCCGCCCCTCGGCCTCCGCGCCCGCTTCCTGCTCGCCTGCGCGCTGCTCGTGCTGACCACGGTCACGGCGAGCCTCTGGACCCTGCGCACCCTGTCGCAACTCGGCGGCGTGGTCGGCACCGCCGTGCGCGATACCGACGACGCGACCGCCGCCACCGCGGCGCTCGCCGGCGCGCTCGAGCGCGAGGACGACGCCCTGCTGTTGGCGCTGGCGGGGGACGCGGACGCCCCGCGGGCGCTCGACGCGGCGCGGCGCGCCGTCGACGAGCGCCTGGCGCGGCTCGCGACCGTGCTCGGCGACTCGTCGGAGCAGGCGCTCGCCGCGCGCCTGCGCTCCGCGATCACCGCCTATCGCGCCGCCGCCAGCCGTCTGGCCGAGGCCGGCCGCACGACCGACGCGCTCCTCCGCTATCATCGCGAAGCGAACCCGCTGCTGCGCGCCGCGGTCGGTCTCACCGCCCAGATCCGCGACCAGCGCTTCGAGCAGGCGCAGCAGGTGGCGAAGCTGGCACGCGACGAGGCCCTGCGCGCCCGGCGGGTCGTGTTCGCGATCACCGGCATCGCCCTCGCCATCTCCGTCCTGGTCGCCCTCCACCTGGCGCGGGTGGTGATCGCGCCCCTGCGCCAGCTCATGCGGGAGGCGACGGCGATCCGCAGCGGCGACTTCGAGGCGCGCATCCCGGTTCGCTCGCGCGACGAGCTGGGGCAGGTGAGCCAGGCCTTCAACGAGATGGCGGCCGATCTGGCCGACTTCCGTCGCTCGAACGTCGGGGAAACCCTGCGCGCCAAGGCCGCGCTGGAGGCGACCATCGAGGCGCTGCCCGACGCCGTCGTGTTGGTCGACGCGGACGGGCGCGTGCAGTCGCTGAACGGCAGCGCCCGGCGCCTGGTCGCCGGCGGCCGCAGCCCGGCGACGATCGGCGCGCTCGGCCTGGACGGCCTGAGCGACGCCGCCGTCGCGGCCGCCGTCGCCGCCGCCGGCGCCGCGCCCCTGATCACCGAGCTGGGAGGCGCGCTGCGCGTCACCGTCGACGGCAGCCCCCGGCGCCTGCTGCCGCGCGTCATCCCCTTGCCCGGCTTCGCCGGCGGCCGGCCCGGAGCCCTGGTGCTGCTCTCCGACGTCACCGACCTGGTGCGCCTCGACGAGATGCGCGCCGAGCTGATCGCGGTCGCCTCGCACGAGCTGCGGACGCCGCTGACCACGCTGCGCATGACGCTGCTCATGCTCCAGGAGAGCGCGGCCGCCCTGACGCCCCGACAGCGGGAGCTGGTGGGCGCGTCGCTCGGCGGGATCGACCAGTTGAGCGAGATCGTCGACGAGTTCCTCGACCTGACGCGCATCGAGGCCGGCGCCTTGCGTCTGAGCTGCGAGCCGCTGGATGCCGCGGCCCTGGTCGATGCCTGCGTGCGCCGCGCCGCGCCGCGGGCGCGCGAGGCGGACCTCGACGTCCACCTCGCCCACGAACCACACCTGCCGGCGATCGCCGCCGATCGCACGCGGCTGCGCGTCGTGGTCGACAACATGCTCTCGAACGCCCTCGAGTACACGCCGGCCGGCGGCCGGGTCGACGTCGAGGTCGGCGCCGTGCGCGACGCCGAGGGGCAGCCGACGAACCGGGTGCGGATTGCGATCGCCGACTCCGGACCGGGCGTGCCGCCGGAGTTTCGCCGGCGCGTGTTCGAGAAGTTCTTCCGCGTCGAACACCACCGCCCCGAGTCCCACGCGGGCAGCCGCGGCACCGGCGTCGGCCTGTATCTGTGCCACCAGATCGTCGCGCTGCACGGCGGGACCATCCGCTGCGAGGCGAATCCGCGCGGCCGCGGCGCGTGCTTCGTCGTCGAGCTGCCGGCGACACCCGTGGGCGCGGCCGTGGAGACGCCGGCGTGAGCGCGTGGACGCGCATGCGGCGCCGGCTGCGCCTGGTTCTCCTGATCGGCTGCGCGGCGCTGCCCTCCTGCACCGCGACGGCCGCGGCGCCGCGGCGCGACGCCGACTCCGTCACGCCGGCCGACAGCGCCGCGGAGCGGCTCGGCGCGGCCGCGCCGGCGGCAGCCGCCCTGGGAGGCGATCCCGACCTCCCCACGGCGCCGGGCGAGGGCTCCCCGGGGGCGGAGGAGGAGCGCCTGACGCTCTCCGACGCGATCGCCGAGTGCCTGGCGAACGATCCGCGCATCCGCGCCGGCGTCGCGATGCTGCAGCAGGCGCGCGCCGAGCTCTCGACGGCGTCGCTGCTGCCCAATCCGTCGCTCGACACGGGCATCAGCCTCTTCCCGCTCGGGGAGCCGTTCACCGTCGACCACCAGGGCGGGCCGCCGCAGTTCGACGTCGGGATCGCGTTTCCGATCGATTGGCTGCTGTTCGGCAAGCGCGCGGCGCGCATCGACACGGCGCGGGCCGGGGTCGACGTCGCCGCCGCGGAGCTCGCGGACCTGGTGCGCCAGCGCCTCGCCGCCACGGCGGCAGCCTTCTACGACGTGCTCGAGGCGCAGGCGCTGCTCGACCTGGCGCGCCAGGACCAGGAGAGCCTCGAACGCCTGCAACGCATCACCGAGACGCTGGTGCGCCTCGGCGGCGCGGGCACGATCGAGAACGACCGCGTGCGCGTGTCGCTGCTCGACAGCCAGCGCGAGGCGCGCCGCCGCGCCGCCGATCTGGCGATCGCCAAGGCGGCGCTGCTGGCGCAGATCGGACGTTCAACCAGCGCGCGGCGCCTCGACGTCGTGGGCAGCCTCGAGGTCGCGGCGCCGCTGCCGCCGATCGCGACCGAACGCGCGTTCCAACTGGCGCAGCGGTACCGCCCCGACGTGCTCGCCGCGCAGCGCCGCATCGCCGCGGCGGCCGCCGCCGCCCGCACGGCAGAGTCCGAGGCGTTTCCGGACGTGACGCCCCGCTTCGGGTACACGCGCCAGTTCCAGAGCCAGGCGATCGGCTTTCCCGACGTCAACGCGTTCGGCGTCGGGGTGGACCTCTCCCTGCCGGTGTTCGACCGCAACCAGGGCGGCATCGCGGCAGCGCGGGCGGCGCAGGCGCAGGCCGAGAGCGAGCGGCGCGCCACCCTGGTCGAGCTGCGCGCCGAGATCGAACAGGCGGTGCGCGATCACCGCTTCGCCTACGCGGCGGTGACGGCGGATGCGCCGCTGCGCATCGAGGCGGCGCGCAATGCGCGCGACAAGATCGAGACGGCCTACCGGGTCGGCGGGCGGCCGTTGATCGACGTGCTGGATGCGCAACGGGCCTTTCGCGACACCCAGCGCCTCGATGTGGAGGACCGCGCGCAATACTGGCAGTCGCTCCATCGGCTGAACGCGGCGGTGGGGAAGGAGGTGCTGCGATGACCCGCCCGGAACCGGCGCCGTCGCGCGCCGGCGGTGCGCGCTGGCGGCGCGCGCCCCGGCAATGGGTGGCGCTGACCGCGCTGGCGGCGAGCGCGGCCGGCATCGCCTTCTGGCTTCATCGGCCCGGCGTGGACGATGCCGCCATGTCGGCGGCGGCTGACGGCAGCGGCGAGGTCCGGGTCGTCGCCCCGCGGCGCATCGCGGTGGCGCCGGGGAGCCCGCTGGCCGACAAGCTGGAGATCCGGACCGTCGCCGCCGAGCGGCTCGCGGCGCCGCGCCTGACGGTCAGCGGCTCGATCGTGGCGCGGCTCGGCGGCGGCGCCGACAACCGCGAGGCGCGCTGGGACTTCAGCCAGCCCGAGTTGGCCGCCGCGTACGCCGACTGGCTGCGCGCCCGCACCGAGGAGCCCTACGCGGCGGCGCAGCTCGCGAAAACCCGCCAGCTCGTCGCCGCGCGGGTCTCGGCGCAGACCGCGGTCGTCACTCGCCTGCGCCAACTCGTCCAGGCAGGCACCGATGCGCCCAAGGACCTCGCCGCGGCCGAGGCCGATCTGGTCCAGACGCAGCTCGAGGGGCAGAAGCAGGTCTTCGAAGCCGAGGCGGCATGGAAGGACGCGGTGCGGGCCCGCGCCACCCTGCAGCGCCAACTCTTCCAGCAGGGCGTCGATCCCGAGCTGCTCGACCGCGCCAGCGACGATACCGCGATCCTCGTCGCCGACGTCCCCGAGGCGCGCATGGAGGCCGTGCACGTCGGCCAGGCGGCCGAGGCGCGCTTCTTCGCCAGGCCCGGGGCGCCCGTTCCGGCCGCCGTCAGCAGCGTCGCACCGGCGCTGGCCAGCGACCGCCGCACGCTGCGCGTCTTCTTCGCGTTGGACGACCGGGGGGCGCGCCTGCGGCCCGGCATGTTCGCCGACGTCGGGCTCGGCACCGAGGCGCGAGACGCCATCTCCGTGCCGAGCGACGCGGTGCTGCACATCGGCCGCTCCGACTACATCCTCGTTCAGGAGGCGGGCGGCGTCTGGCGCGTCACGCCGGTCGGAGTCGGCGAGTCGTACGGCCCGGCGGTCGAGGTCGTCTCCGGGCTCGCCCCCGGAGACGTCATCATCGGCGGCGGCGCGATTCTGCTCAAGCCGCTGATGGTCCAGGCGCTGCGCGACTGACCCCGCGCCCGCACGGCGACGCGATGCCCAGCCCGATCGAAATCGCCCTCCGCCACCGTTGGGGAGTGTTCCTCTGCACGCTGGCGCTGGCCGCCCTCGGCGCGTGGTCGTTCGCCCGTCAGAAGATCGACGCCTACCCCGACATCTCCGGGCAGATGGTCACCATCATCACCACCTTCCCGGGCCGCGCCCCGGAGGACGTGGAGCGGCAGGTCACGGTGCCGATCGAACGCGCCATGGGCGGCGTCCCGCGGGTGGAGACGATCCGCTCGCGCACCATCTTCGGCCTGTCGGTCGTGCAACTGTCGTTCGAGGAAGGAGTCGACGGGTACTGGGCCCGGCAACGCGTCGAGGAGAACCTGCGCGGCGTCGATCTCCCGGAGCAGGCGACGCCGGAGCTGGGTCCGCTGGCAACCGCCTACGGCGAGATCTTCCGCTACGAGCTGCAATCGAACGGCGTGGCCGATCTGATGGCGCTGCGGACCCTGAACGACTGGGTCGTCATCCCGCGCCTCATCCGCGTGCCGGGCGTGGCGGACGTCAGCAACTTCGGCGGCCTCGCCAAGCAGTACGCCGTCACCCTGCAGCCGGCGCAACTCCTCCGCTTCGGGCTCACGCTGCGCGACGTCGTCGACGCGCTGCGCAGCAACAACGCCGACGCCGGCGGCTCGGTGCTGTCGCGCGGCAGCATGTCGTTCGTGGTGCGGGGACGGGGCGCGCTGCGCGATCCGGAATCGATCGCCTCCACCTTCATCCGCTCGATCGACGGGACGCCGGTCTACGTGCGCGACGTGGCGAACGTCGAGCTCGACGCCAAGGTCCCCTCGGGCATCTTCAGCAAGGACCGCACGGACGAGGCGGTCGAGGGCATCGTCCTCATGCGCCGCGGCGAGAATCCGTCGCAGGTGCTGCAGCGGGTCAAGGACGCGATCGCCGAGCTCGCCGCCACCGAGCTGCCCGACGGGGTCCGCATCGTGCCCTTCTACGACCGGCAGCACCTGGTCGACGAAACGCTGCGCACGGTCAGCCACAGCGTGCTGCTCGGCATCGGGCTGGTCGTCCTCGTCCTGGTGCTCTTCCTCGGCCGCCTGTCGCTCGCCGCGCTGGTGGCGCTCACGATCCCCTTCTCGCTGCTGTTCGCGCTCGTGCTCATGGGCGCGGCCGACATTCCGATCGGCCTGCTGTCGATCGGCGCCATCGACTTCGGCATCATCGTCGACGGGGCGGTGATCATGGTCGACAGCATCGCCCACCGCCTCGGATCGCACGCGCCGCGGGGCGGGCGGCGCGACGTCACGACCGCCATCCTCGCCGCCGCGCAGAGCGTGCAGCGGGCGATCTTCTTCTCGATGTTGATGATCATCGCCGCCTACCTGCCGCTCCTCACGCTGACCCGGATCGAAGGGCTGCTGTTCCGGCCGATGGCGCTGACCATCGTCTTCGCCCTGATCGGCGCGCTCTTCTTCGCCCTCATGACGATCCCGGCGCTGGCCAGCGTCGTCCTGCGCCGCGGCCACCGGGAGTGGGACAATCCGGCGCTGCGCTGGTTCCGGCCCGTCTACGGCGCCATCCTGCGCCGCCTGATGGCGGCGCGCGGCGCCGTGATCGCGGGCGCGGCGGTGCTCATCGCCGGGGTGACGCTGCTCGTGGTGCCGCGGCTCGGGGTCGAGTTCCTACCGTACATCGACGAGGGCGTGATCTGGGTCCGCGCCAACTTCCCGGAGGGGACGTCGCTCGAACAGACGGCGCGCTTCGGGGCGCGCATCCGCGAGCTGGTCCTCGCCCTGCCCGACGTCGCGTTCGTCTCCGTGCAGACGGGGCGCAACGACAGCGGCACCGACCCGTTCCCTCCCAGCCGCATGGAGATCATGATCGGGCCCACGCCGCGCGCCGACTGGCGGCAGTTCCGCACCAAGCACGAGCTGCTCGAGGCCATCGGGTCGCGCCTGCGCCGCGATTTTCCCACCACCCGCTTCAACTTCACGCAGCCGATCATCGACAGCGTCACCGAGGACACCAACGGCACCTCGGCGAACCTCGCCGTGGAGATCCAGGGCCCGGATCCGGCGGTCCTGCAGCGACTCGGGCAGCAGGCGGTCGACCTGCTGCGCGCGGTGCCGGGGGCGGTCGACGTCAACATCGAGCAGGAGGGACCGCAGCCGCAGTTGGTCATCCAACCCGACCGCGCCCTCGGCGCGCGCTACAACGTGCGCATCGAGGACATCCAGCAGCTCATCGACACCGCGCTCGGCGGCGAGCCGGTGGCGGCGCTCTACGAGGGCGACCGCCGCTTCGACATCGCGGTGCGCTTCGATCGCCAGTCGCTCTCCTCGCCGTCGGCCGTCGGCCGCCTCCCCGTCCACACCGCCGACGGCGTGCCGATTCCGCTCGCCGAGGTCGCCAGCATCGACCTCGTCGACGGCCAGACCACGATCGCGCGCGAGGGCGGACGGCAGCGACTGACCGTCCGCTGCGACATCGTCGACCGCGATCAGGGCGGATTCGTCGCCGACGCGCAGGCGCGGTTCGCCGCCGCGATCCAGGTGCCGCCCGGCTATCGGGTGAGCTGGCTCGGCATGTTCGAGAACCTGGCCCGCGCCCGCGCCCACTTCGCGGTGGTGATTCCGGCCACCCTGGCGCTGATCTACGGGCTGCTGGTCCTGACCTTCCGCTCGCAGGCGTCCGCCCTCATGCTGCTCCTCTCGGTGCCGTTCGCCTTCACCGGCGGCGCGCTGGCGCTCTGTCTGCGCGGCATGCACCTCAACGTCTCGACCGGCGTCGGGTTCGCCGCCCTCTTCGGCGTCTCGATCATGAACGGGGTGCTCATGGTGCGCGCCATCACCGCGCTGCGCCTGCAGGGGACGTCGGCCGACGAAGCGATCGTCCAGGGCTCGCAACAATGCCTGCGGCCGATCCTCATGGCCTCGCTGGTGGCGATCCTGGGGTTGCTGCCGGCCTCGCTCGCGACCGGCTTGGGGTCCGACGTGCAGCGGCCGCTCGCCACCGTGATCGTGTGGGGACTGTTCAGCGGCATGACCCTGACATTGTTCCTGGTCCCCGTCCTCTACCGCCTCGTCCTGCCGGCGCTGCCGCAGCCGACCGTGGCAACCGCCGAGGGCGCCGTGTTCGTCGAGCCGCTGCCCGCCGTCGCGCCGGCGGACGTCGTCGCCGTCCTGCGCGCCGTCGCCGCCGAGGGCGGCGAGAGCGAGATTTTCCGCATCGCCGAGGCATGCGACTTTCAGTTCGGACGCGTGGTGTTGGTGGTCAAGGCGGCCGAGTTGCTCGATCTGGTGGACACGCCGCGCCACGTCGTCGTCCTCGCCGCCGCCGGGCGGCGGTTGGTCGAGGCACCGCCCGACGAACAGGCGGGCGTCTGGCGTCGCCAACTCCTCCACCTGCGCCTGTTCCGGCTCGTCCACGACGCCGCGCTGCGCCGCGACGACCGGACCCTCGACCGCGACTTCGTCCTGGAGACCATCGTCACCCGCATGCCGAGCGAGGACTACGAGCTGGTCTTCAACACCTTCGTCCGCTGGGCGCGCTTCGGCGCGCTCTTCGACTACGATCCGGAAACGCACCGGCTGCGATTGATCGCGTGATCATTGCGTGACACGCCCGGCGAAGGTCGGCCGTTCGGGGGACGGAGCGACGCCGACCGTCGCCCTCCCGAAGTCCCCGAGTCGCTGCGTGATCCACGAACTGGGCGCGATCGACGCGGCGGCGGCGGCGGCGCGCGGCGGTGGAGCGCCCCGCGTCACCCCCCGTCGGCGGCGCGCTCGAGGGCGGCGATGTCGAGGCGCTTCATGTGCATCATCGCGTCCATCGCCCGTTTGGCGCGGGCGCGGTCCGGGTCGGCGAGCAGCGCGAGCAGGCGACGCGGCACGATCTGCCAGGACAGGCCGAAGCGGTCCTTCACCCAGCCGCACTGCTCGGCCTCGGGCACGGCCGACAGCGCGTTCGTCAGGCGGTCGGTCTCCGCCTGGTCGTCGGTGTAGAGCTGGAAGCTGATTGCTTCGTTGAAGGTGAACTTTGGCCCGCCGTTCAGAAGCACGAAGGGCGTGCCGGCGACGGTGACCTCCACCGTCAGCACGTCGCCCTCCCGGCCGTGCGGATAGTGGGACGGGGCGCGATGGACGCGATCGACGCGCGAGTCGGGAATCACCGCGGCGTAGAAGTGGGCGGCCTCCTCGGCCTGACCGTCGAACCAGAGACAGGGGCTGATCGTCGGCATCGCCGCCTCCTCGCTCACCGACGCGGACCGACGACGGCGAACATCACCTGCTGCGGGTCCATCGCCTGGATGATCCAACGGCCGCCCGGGACTTCGCTCGGGCCGTGCAGGACGCTGCCGCCGGCGGCGCTGAGGCGCCGCTGCGCGGCGTCGATGTCGTCGACGTTGAAGTAGAAGAGCCACGACGGCCGGGGGAAGCTCGGGCTGTTCAGCATCCCGCCGAGCGGCACGCCGCCGACGCCGAAGAGCTGGTAGGTGCCCATGGCGCCCATGTCCATGGCGTCGAGCTTCTCCCAGCCGAACAGGGCGCTGTAGAAGGCGAAGCCGGCGGCCCAATCGGTGCTGTGGAGCTCGTTCCAGCCGATGTGGCCCGGCGCCTCGGCCTGGAACGCCCGCGGCGGCGCGGCGTCGCGCGGCGTGGGGCGCAGCAGCATGAAGCGCACGCCCTGTGGATCGGCGACCACCGCGAAGCGGCCGACGCCGGGGATGTCGTCGGGCGGGCGCACGACGGCGCCGCCGGCGCGCGTGATTCGTTCGGCCACGGCGTCGACATCGTCGACCGCGATGTAGCCCAACCAACCGGGCGTCGCCCATGCCTCGGCCGGCAGCGGGCCGATACCGCCGACGGCGCCGTCCGGCGCCGCCAGCACCGTGTACGCCATGCCGCCGCCGAATGGCTGCGCCGTCCAGCCGACGACCGCCGCGTAGAACGCCTCGGCCGCCGCCGGGTCGCGGGTCGCCAGCTCGTACCAGATGAACGTGTCTGCCATCGTCGTCCCCCGTGGTGGTCTCGCCTCATTGTCGCACGAGGGGGACCGCGATCGACATCGGCGAGAATCCATCCGCGGACGACGCGGACCGCGCGGCCTGAAGGCAGCCTCTGGTTCGCGACCTTCGCGTCACCGCCGTGACGAGGAATGTGCCGGGCCCCCGCCTCCTGCCCGCGCGCCGCACGGTCGGCCGTCTCGCCAGACCTCGCCGCCGGCCGCTGTCACGACCCGACCCGCGTGAGCCGCGACACTGTCAGCGGCCGCATCGCGGCGGGCACTTGGGCGTCCGTCGTCGGCTGCACCCCCTCCTCGACCAACTCGATCGGGGGTTGTGGATCGATCGACGTCTCGCCTCAACCGAGGGGAGGTCCAAGTGTGGCCGCGGAGAGGTCATGGCAGGCCGACCAGGCCTCGCCGCCGGCCGGGAAGGCCCGCTACCGCATCCGTGCCAGCCCGCGGATCGACCACAGACCGACCGCGAGCAGAACCGCCACGACGAACGCGACATGCCGCGTCGACAACAGGGGCGCACCGGTGGCCGGCGCGCACCGGTTGTCGCTGCACATGCGGCTGAGGCACTGCGAGTCATTGGTGCAGGCACCGCCATTCGGGATCAGCGTCGCGGTGGGAACAGGGGTGACGGTCGCAGTCGCAGTTGCAACCCCGGTCGGCGTCGGTCCATTCACATCCACGCAGGACACCGTCTCCATGCCGCACCCTTGACCCTGACTGGGATCGGGGCAGGCGACGGCATGGCCGCACTCCGCGACCAGACAGGCGAGCTCGCAGGACTCGAAGTCCGTGATGGTTGAGCAACTGGGATAGCAATCCCCAATGGATTCGCACGCGCAGCAGCACGGATCGGTCGACGCGCTCGCGCGGTCGACCACCAGCGTGACGAGAAGGATCGCGGCCAGAAGTACGGTCAACTTCATCAGTCCTCAGTCCTCCTGAATTCCGGTAGCTCGTCCGCGATCGGGGCCCGGCGGATTGCCGAGAGGGGGGTGATTCCCCGCCCGGGACGTGACGTGGGCCGTCGCTCCACCACACGTCGCTTCCTTTCGTCATGGACGCGACTTCTCCGGCGAGGAACGACACGTACCATGGAGCCGTGTTCTTCGGATCGTACGGACGCGTACGCGCACTTCCGCCCACGCCTCGCGACTGAGACCGTCGAGCTCTTCATTGCCGTACTGCTCGACAACAAGCACCGGAAGCTCCAAGAGGGCGCCAGTGCGTTTCCTGTCTCCGCTGCCCACCTGGACGATGGATTCCGGGCTCGGAGCACTACTTGTCCTTGGCCAGAAACCCCTGCAGCGTCACATAGTAGGTCGCGGCCAACCCCGACTGCACGCACAAGGTCGTGCCCGACTTGATGGCGATGCCCGTTGGAAACGTGGCGGTCCCGTGGCAACTGCCAAAGGCGTCGGCGAGACAACTCACCGAGATCGCGACATTGGACGGGGCTCGCAGCTTGAATATCTCCAGCCGCGAGGGCAGCGCGGTGTCCGTGTACCCCTGCATCGCGGTCACCACCAGCATTTTCCCCGCTGGAATCCCTTCGTAGGGAGCGGCCGTCCCATCCGCCATCAATTGAGCGCCCGGCAGACGACCGAAGCCGCAGGGTCCCGTCGGATCGCTGGACGAGAAGCGCAGGTTCACGACCTGACTGGGCTTGGTCGGGGCGAGCGAGCCGGCAGATGCGACGCTCGAAGCGAGCAAACTCGCTCCGGCCAGAAATGCAGTCAACTTCCTCATGTCTCTCTCCTCCTCAATGATTCAGAATCCCGGTCGGTAGCCCGCGCGCGGGAGCGGGCGGATTGCCGACAAGGGGGGTGATTCCCCGCTCGGGACGTGACGCGGACCCGTCGCTCCACATCCGGCCTTGCCTGTCGAGGCGGATTCCCGACGCGCTGGGCGCACGGGCCTCACATCCCCCCACGCACCGCCCGCACCCACACGTCGTTGCCTTTCGTCATGGATGCGACCTCTCCGGCGAGGAACGACACGTACCAAACCGCGGTTGGATCGGCGGCAGTGGTGGTGGCGGAGAAGTAGAAGGGGATGCCCACGTGGGTGCAACTGCAGGCCGGGCTCGTCAGATCGCTGCAGGCCGGTCCACAACTGGAGCCGTGAAAGGCGGCGCTCACGGCGGGATTCGTCGCGGCGTAGGAGATGATGCTCTGCAGCTCCGTGATCGTCGGAATGCGCCAGTCGTCGTGGCCGGCGAAGTTCGCTGCATTGAGGTCGACCAGCCACTGCCAGATCGTCGTTTCGCCGCTCGCATCGGGATCGACGAAGCAGGTCCCGTCCGCGACCAACGAGCTGCACACCGCGCAGCCGGTCGCATCGCCCTCCACCCCCGCCGCGCAGGCGGCGGCTGCCGCCGCGGTCGGCTGGCAGAGGTGGCCACTGATCGTGCAGGTTCCCGACCACAGGTACCCGTTGTCCGCGTTGTGCGGTTGCGCGTAGCTCGCGCCCGACCCGTCGCGGATCTTCTTCTCCCACATGAGCCCGGTCTTGTTGTCGGTGATCGTTCCGTCGCCGTTGTCGTCCAGTCGCGGGCCGCCCGACAGACGGCGCGTGAGGTCGCCGAGATCGATGTCGATGACGCCCAGGATGAACGAGGCGTCACCGGTGCTCGGGCAGGTGCCGTCCCGCTTGACGGCGCCCTGCTCCAGACTCGCCCAGTGGCGACTCGACTTGTCCACGCACTTGCCGAGGTCGGCCTGATAGCGCGCCTCGTCGCCCGTGAGGATGCGCTTCTTTTCCGCTCCGGCGCGGCATTTGGCGTAGCTGCCCGCTTCGGCGATCTTCCCCGCGGCGCACTTCTGCGCCGGGGTGGCCTGCGCGAGCGAGGCGCCCGCCAGCAGGACGGATCCGACGGCAATCCATTTCATCATCATGTTTCTCCCTCTTCTCCTTTGGCGCCCGGTCGCTATGGCTCCCGGCCGCGGTTCAGGCGGATGGCCAGCTCATCTGCTGTCCTGCGCCGCCAGGGTGCCCTGCATGAAGTCGAGCAGCTCGGGAACGCTGGCGAAGCGGGCGGCGCGACCGGAGAGGACGTGCTCGACGCGTCCGACCACCGCTCCGGCCGCCGGGTCGAACCCCGTCGCGAGCTGGATGACGAAGGCGGCGTATGGAACCAGCTTGGGCGGCAGGTCCGGAGTCGAAGCGGAATTCGTCATGGCCGCGACGGTAGCCGCAGGCCGGATGCGAAGTCCTTACGAAGTTCTAAAGCTTTTCCAAATCGTCGCGCAGGGCCCTGGCCGTCCGCACGTCGAGAAGCTCGAACCCCTCGCCGAACCAGCCGTAGATGCCGGACAGGAGATCGCGCGCCGCGATCCGACGGCCCTGCTCGCGCCACAGGCGCGCCAGTCCGGTGGCGGCTTTCAGCTCGAGCCACTTGGCCTTCTGCTCGCGCGCGACGTCGATCGCCCCGTTGAACCCCCGCTCCGCGTCGCCGTTTCGCCCCAGGGCGCGATCGATCTCCGCGCCCAGCCGCAGGACCTCGGGCGCATGCCAGTGCCCGCCGCAGCGGGCGATGTAGGCCGCCGCCTCGTCGATCGCCGTTCGCGCCTCGTCGAGACGGCCGGTGAGCAGAAGGGCATTGGCCAGCATGGCCTTCCACACCGAACCCGCATCGGGAGCGATCCCAGGATCCTTCCGCAGCCGCCGGACGGCCAATGCGCCCTCGCCGTGGGCGAGGAGCTCCGTTGCCTCGGCCATCGTCGCCAGATTCCGCCAGTTCCGGTGCCCGGTGAGATGCGCCAGCGCGCGGATCTTCGCCGCTCCCTCGGCCGCCACACCGCCCTCGAATGTCAGCCCGGCGACCCGTTGCTGACGGGCGAGCACATAGAACTCCGTATAGGGGTGCCCCAGCGCTTCGGAACGGGCGCACAGGTCGCGGAAGGCGCGCAACGCCTGATCGGGAAAACCGAGAGCCAGGCGGGCGAACGCGATGTCGGCGGCGGCCGCGAGGTGGAACGCCACCGGCGCGCCCGGCACCAGCGGGGGAAGCTGGAGGGCCGGCGTCAGATTCTCGACCGCCGACTCGTAGCGACCGCGGGCCAGCTCGACATAGCCTTCCAGGTAGCGCACCACCGGTTCGGCGCCGCGCAGAGCCGGCTCGGCGTCGAGGCGCCGCATCTGCTCGCGCACGGCATCGGCGGCGCGATCCGGGCGGCCGCAGCCCACGTGGAACGCGACCAGCCCCCCGAGCGCCTGCATCGCTTCGAAGGTCGCGACGTCGCCGCGCGCCAGCTCGCCGACGCGGCTGGCGAGCAGCGGCAGCTCGGCGGCGCCAATCCCTTCGCTCTCCATCAGCGGCCCGATCAGCGCGCCGCGGAGACGCAGCTCGATCTCGTGGCGAGGCGAACCGCTGGGGGCACCCTCGAGGAGCGCGAGGCCCCGGCGTAGCCAGCCCATCGCCTCCGCGGTGGCGTAGCGGCGCAGGGTCATCCGCGCCGCTTCGTGACACTGGCGGGCGGCGCGCAGGACGTCGCCGCCGCGCTCGAAGTGCAGCGCGAGCTGCGAGGCGATCTCGGACGCGCGGGCGCCGTACCCGGCTTCCAGCCGCTCCGCGATGCGCAGGTGGAGGGTCGCCCGGCGCGCCGGGGGCACGCGCGCCGCGAGGACCTGTCGGTAGAGCACGTGACGAAAGGCGAACGACGCAGCGCTGCTCCCGTCGGGCCATGGGCTCGATCGCGCCGCCTCGATGAACTGTCCCGAGCGCGCCAGACGCGTGCAGAGATCTTCGATCTCCGCCGTGTCCCCGCCCAGCGCGGCGGCGGTCGTTTGCGAGGAGAACACCATGCCCACCAGGCTCGAGACCTCGAGCGTCTCGCGGGCCCCCGCCGGCAGGCGCTCGAAGCGGTGCTCGATCATGTCGCGCACCGCCGGGGGGACGGCGTCGCGGATCGTGTCGGGCGAGACCGCGCAGGTCCAGGACCCGTTCTCCTCGCGCAGCCACCCCTCCTGAACGAAGTCGTCCACCGCGGCCTGCAGGAACAACGGATTGCCGGTCGTCTGCGCCTGCAGCACCTCACACACGTCGGCCGCGAACGCGCCGCGCGGGAAGCGCCACCGCAGGTAGTCGCCGACGGCCTTCGCGTCGAGTCCCTCCAGGGGGATTTCGAGACATTGCCGCTTCGCCGCCAGCTCGCGCGTCAGCGCGACGATCGGGTGTTGGGCGAGGATGGCGTCGACCGAGCGGTACGTCGCCACCAGCAGCAACCGCGCCGGCGCGCGCCGCTGCGCCAGGGCGGCGAGCAGGGCGACCGTGGCGGGATCGGACCAGTGCATGTCCTCGAACACGAGGACGAACGGTCGCTCGCGTGCCAGCACGGCGAGCGCGCTCGACAGCTCGCGGATCATGCGCTCGCTCGTCGACCCGGCCAGGGTCCGCAGGAGATCGGCGCGTTCGTCGCCGCTCGCCACCCCGGGCAGTTGCACCAGCCAGGCCGGCGCGTGCGATCGCAGCACCCGCTGCACCTCGGCGTCGCCGCACAGGCTCTCCATGGCTTCGAGCACCGGCATGTACGGCTCGCCCGGTCCGTACTGCTCGAGGCACTGCCCGCGGCCGAGGAGCGGCGCCGCCGAGGAGCCGCCGCGCGGATCGCGAGCCTCCATTGCCGCCGCGCGGCCGTCGACGCCGGCGCAGAACGCGTCGACCAGCGCGGTCTTGCCGATCCCCGGCTCGCCGGTCACGAAGACGAGCTGCCGCCGGCCCGCCTCGGCCAGCGCGTATGCTCGGCGCAGGGCGGCGACGGCCTCCGAGCGGCCGAAGACGGTTCGAGCTGCCGCGTCATCGAGATCGTGCGAGGACTCGGGCTCCGGTGTCTCGCCGACGATCGCGATCTGTCCGATCCACCGGTAGCCGCGCCGGTGAGCGGTCTCGATGCAGCGCGGCCGCCTGGCGTCGTCGCCCAGCGCCTCGCGGAGCTGCGCGACCGCGACGGTCAACACCGCCTCCGAGACGTGGGTGTCGGGCCACACGGCGTCGAGCAGCGCCTGCTTGGTGACGAGCTGACCGGCGCAACGGCAGAGGCAGCGCAGCACCTCGTACGCCTTGGGCTTCAGGTCGATCCGCCGCGCTCCGCGCCACAGACACTGACTGCCCTCATCGAGGCGATACTCGGCCTCCCCCACGAGCTTGGTCATGCCGGACAGGGCCTCGTTGTCGCAGATTCCCACCCGACGATCGAGGCTTGCCGCACGCCGCCTCGAATCGCCAGCGAGCGCGGCGCCCGGGCGGGGTCCGGCTCAGGTCGCGCGGAAGGCGAGGCTCACGCGCCGCCGTCCGCGATCACCAGCGTGAAGCCGCGCTTGCCGAAGCGCACGGCGGGGTCGAGGCGGAAGAGCGCCTCGCAGCCGGTGCCGGCGAGGTAGGCGTCGACCGCGGCGCGTTCCGCCGGCGACAGCGCGCGATAGGCGTCCAGGGGGCGCTGCACCATCCAGACCGCGTACGGGCTGGTGTAGCGGTTCACCTCGGCGCCGCGCAGCGTCGTGGTGTGGCCGCCGACCATGCGCGGCGGCTCCTCGCTGCCGGGCGGGCGGGTGGCCGCCCACTCCTCGACGGCGCGCACGGTGTCGAGCAGCAGCGGCACGGCGTCGCGGCCGATCAGCTCGAGCAGCGGCCGCAGCGTCGGCTGCAGCGCCGCCGGGGCGGCGTATGCGCCGTCCGCATCGGGATCGGGGCAGTTGCAGCGCTGCATCCAGTGGCAGACCAGCGGCGCGCTCTCGCGCAGGATCTGCCCCGGCACCGCGTCCTGGTAGAGATGGGCATAGAAGGGCCCCATCACCGCGCAGTCGGCGAGCGACGGGCGGCCGCCGAGCAGGTACGGATGCGCCGCGAAGTGCGCCGACAGCGCCGCCAGCAACTCGCGCGTGTGCGCCTCGATGCCGGGGATCGAGGCCGGAGACACGCCGAGGAAGCCGATGCTGCCGCCCATGCGGCTGGCGAACCTGTCCGCCGCCACCGGGTCGCCGTTCACCGCCGCGAAGTCGGCGCGCGCCTTGGCGACGCTGGCGGGAAAGCTCCAGCGGTAGTGCATGGCCGGCAGGACCAGGAACTCGTCGGCGTAGACCTCGAACAGGTAGGCGAGCACGCGCAGCACCGGATCCCGCGGGTAGAGCGGCGGATCGGGAAAGCGCGCCTCGAGGTGGTCGAGGATGACGCTGGTGTCCTGCCAGGTCTCGTCGCGATCGGTGACGACGATGGGGATGAACGACAGCCCGGTGCGCGGCACGATCACCTCGCGGTAGGCGCGCGGCGTCGCCAGCAGCTCCAGGTACGGGATCCGCTTGTAGCGCAGCGCCGGCCGCACCTTGGCGGTGAAGTACGAGACGTCGGCGCCGTAGAGCCGATAGTAGTGGTCGCGATCGAGGCTCATCCGGCGACCACGTCCCAGACCATCGTCGTCTCCGGGGAACGCCCGAGCAGCTCCATCGGATGCGTCTTGTCGATGTGACCGATCAGGCCGTTGTACAGCGAGTAGCCGACCAGCTCCTGCAGGCGCGGCGCGAAGCGGGCCGCGATCTGGCGCGGAATGCCGAGCTGCTGGTTCTCCTGCTGGCGGATGAAGCCGGCGCAGTAGTTCATGGCGATGCCGATGCGCCGGGCCGCGGTGCGGTTGGCGCCGCCGCCGTGCCACAGGCTGCCGTTGTACACCATGACGCTGCCCTTGGGCATTTCCGCCGGCTTGCTGTCGTACCGGCCGAAGTAGTCCGGCAGCTCGGCCAGCTTGTGCGAGCCGGGGACGATGCGCGTGGCGCCGTTGGCATCGGTGAAGTCGGTGAGCGCCCACATGGTGTTGCAGACCAGCGGCACGTGCGGCCGCGGGATCGGAATCAGTTGGTCGTCGGCGTGCAGCGGCTGCGGCTTCTCGTCGTTGCAGATCGCGATCGACGACAGCGACGACACCAGGCAGCCGGGATCGAGCACCCGCTCGACGATCGGCAGGATGTTCTCGTGCACCGGAATGCGCTCGTACAGGGCGCCGTGGACGAGCAGGTTGTAGATGCGCACCGTCTTCGTGCCCTCGAAGCGGTTCTTCGCCGGCACGATCCCGAGCTCGCGCTCGAGACGGCCGAGATCCTCGACCAGGGCGTCGACGAAGTCCGGCTCGATGGCGCGCTCGACGATCGAGTAGCCGTCGTTCTCGATGTTGCTGACGTGGCGTTGGATGGTGGCGAGGTCGAGCATCGGCAATCCCCCGGAAGCGCTATCAACCACAGCGGAGCGCGGAGGTACACCGGGGGAGGAGCACGTTGCTCCAACTGGTGCGGTAGTGCAGGGTGCAGGGAATGCGCCTCGCTCTCCTCCTGCTCGCCGCCCTCGCCGCCGCGCCGGCGGCGGCCCAATCGTGCCCGGGCGACTGCAACGGCGACGGCCAGGTGCGGGTGGAGGAGATGATCGTCGGCGTCCGCATCGCTCTCGGCGAGGCCGCGCTCGGCGACTGCCCGGCCTTCGACGCCAGCGGCGACGGCGAGCTGTCGATCAACGAGCTGGTGCTGGCGGTGGCCAACCTGCTCGCCGGCTGCCCGGCGACGCCGGAGCCGACCGCCACGGACCCGGCGCCCGCGACCCCGACGGTCCCGACCCCCACGGCGCCAACCCCGACGGCGCCAACTCCGACGGTCGCCGACACGCCGGCCGCGCCGGCGACGCCGACCGCCACCCCGACCATCCCGCCGGTGTCCGGGACCTGGATCGAAGCGCCGCTCGTCGTCGGCGATTCGACCTGCGCCGAGCCGCTCACCGCCGCGTTCGTCGAGGAGCTGGCGGGCCGCGGGCCGTGCGCGCAGGCGGTCGAGCAGACCGGCGAGACCAGCGCGCGCGTCACCGACTGCAGCCAGCAGGTGGTGGACGGCACGCTCGATCGCGACGGCACCATCCGTCTCACCTTCCCGCCCAGCGAGAGCTCGGTGGCGAACTGCACCCTGACGCTCCGCATCAGCTCCGTGATCGCGGCGGGAGCGGCTCCGGTCACCGCCGACTACGCCTTCGCGCTCAGCTTCGGCGGCGACGCCTGCCCGCTCGACGACTGCGCCATCGACGCCACCGCCACCTGGACGCGCGCCGAATAGCGAGCGCTCAGCGGCGGCGCAGGATGAGCCCGACGACGACGGCGATGATGCGCACGGTGTCGCCCCACGGCCGATAGTGGCTGATCCGCTCGGCGGCCGGCGGATAGTAGACGTCGACCGGCACCGAGACGATCTCCACCCCGGCGCGCGCGGCCCGGATCAGCACCTCGGTCTCGAAGGCGAACCGCCCGGCGGTGGCGCCGAGCCGCAGGGTGTCGGCCAGCGGGTAGACGCGAAAGCCGGACTGCGTGTCCGGCAGCGCCTGGCCGCAGGCGATCTCGACCCAGCGGTTGGCGAAGCGGTTGCCGAAGAGCTTGATCGGCGTCACCTCCTGGTCGCCGATGCGGCGGGCGCCGACGATCAACGCCCGCGGCGCCGCCGCCGACGCCGCCAGCAGGGCCGGAATCTCGCGCCCCAGGTGCTGGCCGTCGCCGTCCATGGTCAGCGCGTGGGTGACCCCCTCGCCCGCCAGGCGCGCGAAGCCGGCGCGCAACGCCTCGCCCTTGCCGCGGTTCACGGGCTGGCAGAGCACGGCCGCCCCGGCGGCCTCGGCCCGCGCCGCCGTGTCGTCGCGCGACCCGTCGTCGACCACCAGCACCCGATCGACGTGGCGCCGCGCGCCGCCGACCACGTCGGCGATCGTCGCCGCGCAGTCGTAGGCCGGAATCAGCACCGCGCAGCGTCGCATCGCCCGAACTTTTCACACGCGGCGGCGGAGCGACAGAGGCGGCCCGGCGCGGCCTCGCCACCGCCGTTGCGCCGTCTCTCCCCGTGGATCCTCGTTGCGCGGCGAGGCTGAATTGAGGGCGCCGCGCGGGCTATGCTAGCGCCACGCGATGACCGCCCCCTCCGCCCCCGTCGCCGCGCGCCTGCGCGCGGCGCTGCGCTTCGACGGCATCTGGTGGCGGAAGCTCGCCTGGCTGGGCTGCGTCTACGGCCCCGAATGGTGGAAGCAGGGCTCGCCGCCGCTGATCGCGGCGCTCATCTACGCCGGCGTCGGCCGCAACCGCCGCGGCGCCGTCACAAACCTGCAGCGCGTTCTCGGCGACCCCGATCCGCGGCGGGCGCGCCAGATGGCGCTGCGCATGTACGCCGAGTTCGCCCGCTGCATGACCGAGACGCTGGAGCACTTCGGACCCCGCCCGCAACCGGTGCGGATCGACGAGCCGACCCGCGACGTCGTCGGCGAGGCCCTGGCCGAGGGCCGCGGCCTGGTGCTGGTGACCGGCCACGTCGGCAACTGGGACGTCGCCGCCCGCACCCTCGAGCAGTACGACCGCCCGTTCAACCTGGTGATGGCGCACGAGCGCAACGCCACCACCAGCGCCTACGCGCGCGCCATCCGCGAGCGCGCCGGCATGCGGGTGATCTACTCCGACACCTCGGTGTTCTCGTCGCTCAACATGATCCGCGCCCTGCGCGACAACGAGATCGTCGCCATCCAGCTCGACCGCACCCTCGGCGTCGGCACCACCCGCATGGTCGAGTTCTTCGGCGCCCCGGCGCCGTTCCCGACCGGGCCGTTCGTTCTCGCCCGCCTCGCCGGCGCGCCGCTGCTGCCGGTCTTCTTCCCGCGCCTCGGCACCCGCCACTACGCCATCCGCCTCGGCACCCGCCTGACCCTGCCGCGCGACGCCGGCGACGCGCCGGCGCTGGCGCGCGCCATGCGCGCCGTCGCCGCCGAGCTCGAGGACGTCATCCGCGAGTTCCCGCACCAGTGGTTCCAGTTCGCGCCCTTCTGGCCGGAGGACGCCGCCCCGAGCGCGCGCCAGCGACCGGCCGACCGCGACGCGCGAGTGCGCGGCCGGCGCGACTAGTCCAGGAGTCGACCAGGATTGCCGGGAGCGCGTGATGCTAGGCCGCCAGCTCGGCGGCGATCTGCGCCCGCACCGTCTCGCGCAGGCGGTCGCGGTCCTCGTACGTCAGGCCGGCGGTGGCGATCGGCGGCAGGATCACCAGCTCGGCCGAACCGGGGAGAATCGAGAGATACTGCCCCTTGGGCATGATGCGGGTCGTCCCCTTGCAGACCACGGGGACGATGGGGACGCCGAGTTGGATGGCGGCGACGAAGGCGCCCTTGCGGAACGGCAGCAGCTCGCCGTCGGCGCTGCGCGTCCCTTCCGGGAAGATCACCAGCGAGCCGCCGTCGAGCGTCACCTTCTGCAGCCGCTCGATGGAGGCCAGGGGATCGTCGCGATCGATGGGAATCATCCCCATGGTGCGGAGCACGGCGCCGAGGATCGGCTCGGCGAACATCTCGCGCTTGGCGGCGAACCGGGTCACCCCTGGCAGGAGGCCGAGCAGGGCGGCGATGTCGAAGTGGCTCTGGTGGTTGGGTGCGAAGATGTACGGCCCGGGGCCGAGCTGTTCGCGCCCGCGCACCCGGATGCGCACGCCGCACACCCGCATGAGGTTGCGCGCCTGCAGCTTGGCGAAGCGCCACGCCAGCGGCCGGCTGATCTGGTACAGGCCGATGGCCACCAGTCCGGACGAGAACAGCATGGCGCGGAAGAGCACGCGGTTGAGGGCGACGCGCAACCGCGTCGGCTCGGCGGCGCTGACGGCAACGGCATCGGCGGGCATGCGGGTAGCAGTATCCAGCGCCCTCCGGCGGGGCAAGATACGCGGCTTGCCCCGCCGGAGGGCGCTGGATACTGCTACCGGCGTGCGCATCCTCCTCGTATCGCCGACGCACTACAACGCCGACGGCACGTTGCATAAGACGACCCGCTACTGGACCAGCGGCCTGACGCTGGCGACGCTCAAGGCGCTCACCCCGCCGGGACACGACGTGCGCATGGTCGACGAGCTGTTCCACGACGTCGACCTCGATTTCGACGGCGACGTCGTCGGCATCACCGCCATGGGACCGCAGATCCGCCGCGCCTACGAGCTCGCCGACCACTTCCGCGGCCGCGGCCGCAAGGTGGTGCTCGGCGGCACCTGGGTGACGCTCACCGCCGAGGCGTCGCTGCGCCACGCCGACGCCGTGGTCGCCGGCGAGGCCGAATCCGTCTGGCCGCAGGTCCTCGAGGACCTCGCCGCCGGCCGCAGCCGCGGCATCTACCGCGCCGCCCAGTGGCACGACCTGCGCGGTCTGCCGCGCGTCGATTACACCAGCCTGCCGCTGCTCAAGTACGACGCCTTCAAGCGCAGTTGGCTCTACCGCATGTACTTCCACTGGCCGATCGTCTTCTCGCGCGGCTGTCCGCACCCCTGCGAGTACTGCGCCGTGCAGACGTTCTACGAGCGCGGCTTCCGCACCCGCCCGGTGGACGAGGTGATCGCCGACCTGGAGGCGATCAAGGCGCTCGGCGCCAACCGCATCCTGTTCCTCGACGACAACCCGATCGGCAATCCGACCGCGGCGAAGGAGCTGTTCCGCGCCATGGTTCCGCTGAAGCTGAAGTGGGCCAGCCAGTGCACGATCAACATCGCCCGCGATCCCGAGCTGCTCGACCTCGCGGCGCGCAGCGGCTGCGTCAGCCTGTCGATCGGCCTCGAGAGCATCAACGAGGACAGCCTCGAGACGATCGGCAAACGCTTCAATCAGCCGCGCCGCTTCGACCGCGACCTGGCGGCGATCCGCGCCAAGGGCATCCAGGTGATCGGCCTGCTGATGGTCGGCCTCGACGGCGACACCCTCGATACCTTCCAGCGCTCGCTCGCGTTCCTGATCGACAACAAGGTGTCGTTCCTCAAGCTCTTCACGCCCTGCCCGTACCCCGGCACCAAGTACTACGACGACATGCTGGCCGCGGACCGGATCACCATCCAGGACTGGGGCCGCTACGACTACGGCAGCCCGATCATCAAGCCGGCGCAGATGACCGCCGAGGAGATGATGAGCGGCTTCAAGACCGTCTACGAAGGCTTCTACTCGTCGCGCGCCATCGCCAAGCGCCTCTTCCCCCCGCCCGCCGGCAGCTATCTCGAGACCCTCGCCTACCTGGTCGCCAACCTGAAGGTGAACCGCTACCTGCGCTCGCACGAGAACGCCTGGGCGACGATCTCGTGAGAACGGCGCGACGCTCTTGGCTGACGCGACAAAAGACTTTCACCACGGAGGCACGGAGACACGGAGAGTACTGAGCTCGAAGCCCGCCCAGCGTTCATCCCAACGTTCATTGGAAATGGAGTGAGAAGAGGCCCCGCGCCTTCGCTGTGGCACCGAGCCCTCCGTGTCTCCGTGCCTCCGTGGTGAGGAGTTTTCTGTCTCATCGGCCTGACGGCGGAACAGCCTCGCTCAGAGCTCGCGTAACGTCCCGCGCACCCGGAAGAGCCCGCCGTCGGCGGTGGCGCCGAAACGTCCGCGCGCCGTCGCGTCGTCGAAGCGTCGGTGGCGCGCCGCCAGCTCGGCGGCGAGCCCGGCGTCGCCGCCGAGCAGGTCGGCGGTGCCGGACATCAGGCGCACGAAGGCGGTGCGCGCCTCGAGCGGTCCCTCGGGGTTGAGCAGCTTGCGCGCCGTCCAGAAGTACGAGTCGGGATCGGTGTGGTGGTCGTAGAAGAAGTAGAGGAACTGGCGGTAGCGCTCGAAGGCGGCGCGGTAGCGCCGGTCGTAGTCGGCGAGGGCGTCGGCCGGCGACACGTTCCCGGCCAGCAGGCGCTCGACGGCGCGCGCCGCCAGGTAGCCAGCCATCGACGCCAGGTGCACGCCCGTGGAGAACACCGGATCGATGAAGCAGGCGGCGTCGCCGGCGAGCAGGTAGCCGGGGCCGTGGAAGGCGCGGCTGTCGTAGGAGTAATCGCGGATCACCCGCACCGGCGCGACGCGCCGGGCGGCGCGCGTCCGCGCCGCCACCGGCGCGCAGGCGGCGACCAGGCGCTCGTAGAGCGGCGTCGCGTCGCCGCCCGCCTCGCCGGCGAAACGGGTGGCGTCGACCACCGCGCCGACGCTGGTGGTGCCGTCGTGCAGCGGGATGAACCAGAACCAGCCATCGGCGAAGGCGGCGGAGAGGATGTTGCCGGCGGTGTCGCCGGCCAGGGGCTCGGCGCCGGTGAAGTAGGAGAAGACCGCCAGGTTCTTGAAGAAGGGATCGAAGCGACGCTGCCCGTCGCGCCGCCCGAGCAGCGCCTGCTGGCCGCTGGCGTCGATCACCCACGGCGCCCGCGCCTCGACCGCCGCGCCGCGCTCGTCGCGGGCGGCGACCCGGTTGCACGCGCCGTCGTAGGTCACCGTCTCGACCCGATGCGCCTCGCGGACGTCGACTCCGAGCGCCGCCGCGTGGCGTAGCAGGAGGTGGTCGAACTCCGCCCGCACGACGTGGAAGGCGTGCGGCCGGCCGCCGGGATCGTCGCGGAAGTAGAAGCTCCACGGTTCGGCGCGCGCCCCCCACACGAAGGTGCCGCCCGGTTTGCGCACGAACCCGGCCGCCTCGATCGCCGGCAGCACCCCCAGCGCCTCCAGCACCGGCATGGTCGCCGACAGCAGCGACTCGCCGATGTGGTAGCGCGGAAAGCGCTCGCGCTCGAACAGCAGCACCCGCGCCCCCGCCTGGGCGAGAAACCCGGCCGCGACGCTGCCCGCCGGGCCGCCGCCGATGACGATGGCGTCAGCGTCGAGCATGCCGTGCCTTCCGTTCAGCGCTTGCGCTTCTTCGCCGGCGCTGGCGTCGGGGCCGCCGCGACCGCCTGCTGCACCGGTTCGTTGTTGCTGGGCGCGCCGCCGATGATCGCCGACACCTGACCGTCCGCGCCGAACTTGACCTCGAAGGTCACCCACCGGTTGCGCCAGTAGACCCAGGTGTCGGCGCTGGTCGATGGCGTGCGGTGGGTCGGCGGATAGCCGAGCGACATCAGCACCTGCTCGCGCGTCATGCCGCGCTCGACGCGGCCGTCACGGATGGCCGCCTGCACCGACGGCGAGAACGTCGCGAAGCGCGCGTGCGGGTCGATCTCGACCAGGACCTTGGCGAAGAACTGCTGAGAGGTCTCCTGCTCCGTCCCGTACGCCTGGGTGAGCGTGACGTTGACGTCGGCGGCGCGAAAGCTCACCGACCTGGCGGTCATGCCCGTGACCGTCGCGGGACTCCCGAACGGCAGCAGGGCGCCAACCTGATAATTGGCGTCGACCACGTCGGCCGGATTTTCATAGTGGATATTGCAGCACGTGTAGAGCTGCCGCGCCTGCCATTGCTGCAGAACGCCCGGTGCCACCTTCGCCGCGCAGCCGGCAAGCACGAGCGCCAGCGCCGCGATCGTTCGTCGAAATCGCATGCAGCCTCCTGTCCCCGCCGCCGCTGCAGTCGGCGCGGGGCGGCTCGCATCTAGACCGCGGCCGGAGCACTTCGCAACCGCCGACTCCCGGCGCGCCGCCAGGCGCATCGCCCGCGACCCCCTCAGCACCCGATGGCGGCGAGGTGTCCCTCCTCGGCGTAGGCGAGCAGACCGGCGTCGCGGGTGACCAGGCGGTAGCCGCAGGCGCGCGCGGTGGCGGCGAGGATGCGATCCACCGGATCGCGCGGCGGACAGCCGGGCAGGAAGGAGGAGGCGATCAGCGCGGCGGGATCGGTGGCCGCCAGGGCGACGCCGGGCACGGCCAGCAATCGCCGGAACCACGCTTCCGGGCTGATCGAGATCGTCAGCCGGCTGCGCGCCACCAGCAGGCCGATCTCCCAGGCGCTCATCGGCGACACGAACACCGGGCGCCCCGCCGCCGCGGCCGCGTCGAGCGCCGCCGCCGCGGCGCTCGCGATCGGCTGGTCCTCGGCGATCCAGATGGCCGCGCAGGTATCGAGCAGCAACGGCATCATTCGGCGCGGTCGCCCCACTCCGGATCCGCCGGCGCGGCGAGATCGGTGCCGGGCGCGATGCCGAGGAGACCCTTCAGGGCGCCCCGCAAGGGGTGGCGCCCCCGCGCCACGTAGGCCGGCGCCGCCTCGGCCACCGCGGGCGGCGCCGCCGGCGCCGGCTCGGCAACGCGGCGGAACACCAGCTTCCGGCCGCTCATGTCGACATTCGCGCTCTCGTAGCCAGCCCGCTTCCAGGCACGGGTGATGACACTGCTCTGCTCGTTGTTGCTCCACCACGCCCGCTGGCCGGCACTCGGGGGAAGGGGGGCACCGATGATTCGCTCGATGGCCTCGAACGTCATCGGGACCTCCTTCTCCGTCCGACCCTTCAGGTAGTCCTCCAGCGGTCCGTACTTGGACATGACAACTCCCTCTCGAGACTGCTGATAACAGTTTACCTACATTAAGACAACACTGTTGTTCCGCGGTCGGATCACCGCGTCAGCATCGAGTGGCACGCGAGGCCGCCGCCGATCCGCGCTATGCCGCGCGGCGCAGCTTGGCGCGCATGTAGACCGCGGCCGAGCTGGCCATGCGGCCGATGAAGCGCGGCTCGCTCGCCATCAGGCGGGCCATGCCCCAGAGCACGTCCGGGCGCGAGTAGAAGGCGCGGTAGCAGCGGGTGAAGGCCGCTTCCAACTCGGCCTCGCTGAGGCCGCGGGGGATGAACACGAACTGCATCGCGTTCATGCGCTGCCAGTCCTCGCTGAAGTCGCCGTGCTGGTGGATGGTCGGGTAGGCGGGGGTGCCCGGATAGGGCGTGAACTTGGTGATCTGGCAGAAGTCGAGCTCGGCGACGCGCAGGAAGGCTTCGGTCTCGCGCAGGCTGTCGCTGGTCTCGGTGGGGTGGCCGAGCATGAGGTAGCCCTTGGTGCGGATGCCCGCCTGGCGGGTCAGGCGCAGCGTCTCGCGCATGCGCGGGATGCGCACCTCGCGTTTCACGGTGTCGAGCACGCGCTGCGAGCCGGATTCGATGCCGTAGGCGATCTGCCAGCAACCGGCGCGCCGCATCAGTTGCAGGGTCGGCAGGTCGAGCAGGTTGGGATGGCTGTTGCAGCTCCAGGTGAGGTCGAGCTGGGCGTCGATCAGCGCCTGGCAGAGATCGACGACGCGCTGTTTGCGCACCGTGAACAGGTCGTCGAGGAAGAGGATGTGGCGGGCGCCGCGCTCGGCGAGCTCGCGGCACAGCGCCACGACGCGCGCGACGCCGTGCAGCCGGCCCTTGCGGCCGGAGGTCGAGCGATCGCAGAAGACGCAGGTGAACGGGCAGCCGCGCGAGGTGATGAGGGTGGCCACCGGCGTCCGCGGGTAGCCGAACAGCGTCGGCTGGAAGCGGTGGGGGAAGTCCGGCAGCAGGTCCCAGGCGGGCGTCGGCAGCGCGTCGAGATCGTCGATGTACGGGGCGCGCGGGTTGGCAACGACCATTGCGCCGCGGCGGAAGGCGACCCCCGGCAGGTCGTCGACCGCCGCGCCCTGTTCGAGCCGCTCGAGCAGGGCGAACAGCGCCACCTCGCCCTCGCCGGCGATGCCGTAGTCGAAGCTCGGGAAGGCGGTCAGCGTCCGCTCGGGCACGGCGCTGACGTGGGCGCCGCCGACGATGGTGACGACGGCGGGCCGCGCCCGCTGCACGCGCTCGGCGATGCGCGCCGCGTTGGTGACCGAGATCGTCGTCGCCGACAGTCCGAGATAGTCGGGGCGCAGCGCCTCGATGCGGCGGGCGACCTCCTCGACCGGCGTCCCCTGTCCCTTGGCGTCGATCAGGTGCACGCGATAGCCGCGCTGGCGCGCCACCGCCGCGAGCATCAGCATCCCCATGCCGGGGATCGTCTCCTCGCTCTGGCGCAGGCGGTCGCGGCGGCGGTCCCAGAAGAGATACGGCGGTTCGCAGAGGACCAGCGTTCGCCCAGCCATGGGTCAGCGCTTACCCGCACGCCGCCGGCGCGGCAAGATGAATCACCGCCGCGCGCCGGCCATCGGCCGCGGACCGCTTCACCACACGAAGGGAATCAGACGCTTCACCTGGCGGCAGTACGCGGCGTACGCGGCGCCGAGTTGCGCGTGCAGGCGCCGCTCCTCCTGCGCGGCGCGCACCGCCAGCGCGGCGAACAGCGCCAGCCAGGTCAGCGCCAGCGGCGGCCGCGCCGCGACGATCGCCGGCGCCGCGGCGGCCATCAGGTAGGCGAGGTAGAGCGGATTGCGCACCAGGCCGAAGGGGCCGTCGCGGCGCAGCCCTGACGGCGCCTCGTCGGGCAGCGGCCGGTGCCGCAGCGGCCCGATCTGCAGCCGGGCGCGCCACCAGAAGATCTGCGCCGCGGCGTAGAGCGCGATGCCGAGGCCGCCGCGCAGGCGCGGCACCTGCGGCATGACGCTCACCGCGGCGCAGGCGAGGGTGACGTGGACGGCGACCAGCAGCGGCGCGGCGCGCACCCAGAGGCGCTCGCGCGCCGAGTAGTGGGGCAGCGCCGCGGTCATCGCCTCGGCGCGGAAGGCGAAGAAGGGGATCCAGCCGACGCCGAAGATGGCCCCGAGCGCGATCGGGATCATGGGCTCGTCGCCCGGCGCGCCGTCGGCAGGCGCGCCGGCGAGACGCCGAGCAGCGACAGTGCCAGCAGTCCGATCAGGACGAACAGCGTCTCGTGCAGACGCAGGATGACGCCGACCACGAAGCCGAGATCGGCGCGCCCGGTGGTGGCGCCGACCGCGAGCACCTGTGTCGCCTCCAGCGCGCCCAGGGCCGCCGGCGTCGGCACCGCGCGCGCCATGCCGCCACCGAGCAGCACCATCAGCAGCACCGGCAGCTCGAGGTCGAGGCCGAAGGCGCCGAGCAGCGCCCGGTACTGCAGCACCACGACCAGCTCGATCAGCGCCGTGAGCGCGATGCCGGCGACGAAGGTGGCGCGGTGGGCGGCGAAGAACCCCAGCAGGTGGTCCTCGACGCGGCGCAACCCGTCCAGCCAACCCGCGTGGCGCCCGACCCATCGGCGGGCGCGCGACCCGTACAACGGCGCCAGTGGCCGGCCGCCGCGCCCCAGCCGCACGACCAACGCCGCCAGCAGGACCAGCAGCGCGGCGACCCCGGCGCCGACGAGCCAGGTGGCGCGCGCCGACGTGCCGGCCATGGCGGCCGAGAACACGGCCAGGTAGGCGGCCACCGCGAGCAGATTGCCGATGACCTCGAGCAGCCGGTCGATCGCCACCCCCGCGCTCGCCGACGCGAGCGGGGTCGCGCCGGCGCGCGCCAGCACGGCGCGCAGCGGATCGCCGCCCACCCGCGCCAACGGCAGCAGCGAGGCGACGCCGTCGCCGGCCAGGCGCGCCGCGGCGATCCGCCCCACGCCGACCGGCGCCCCAACCGCCGCCGCCATCACCCGCCAGCGCCCGGCCTGCAGGCCGAGCACCACCGCCGACCACGCCGCATACTCGACCAGGCCGCGCGGCGAGGCGTGGCGCAACGCCGCCAGCGCGCCGCCGAGGCCGAACCACCATGCCAGCGCCGCCAGCAGCGCGGCGCCGAGCAGCAGCGGGACGCCGCCCTTCACTGCCACGGCGCCGCCTCCCCTGGCGGCGCGGCGACCTGCGGAAAGAGGTCGCGGATGGCGCCGAAGGCGCGCGCGCGCAACAGGCGCTCGAGGCGCGGCGCCAGGCGCGCGCGGCCGGCGCGCAGCAGCCAGCGCGCCGCGCCCGGCGCGCTCGGCGAATCGGGATCGAGCTCCCACGGATGGAGGTAGAAGACGCCGCTGCCGACGTCGCGCTCGAAGCCGCGCAGGCCGTGCGCCAGCAGGCGCGGCGGCAGCAGTCGCAGCCCCCAGCCGCTGGCCGCCGGCAGGTGCCAGAAGCGGCAGAGCCGCAGCACCGCCACCGGCACCTCCCAGAGACCGTTGTGGTGGCGGTACGGCTGCCGCGGCGAGACCAGCTCGAGCCCCGGCGGCCGGTCGTTCGGCAGGACGCTCGAGTCGTAGGAGTAGCCCGCCGCGGCGAGTTGCTCGATCGGCCAGCGCACGCCGGCGCGGATGGCGAAGTAGGGCGCGCGGTAGCCGCGCACCGGTCGGCCGCTGACGTCCTCGAGCAGCCGCCGGGCGCGCTCGACGTCGGCGCGGAACTCGCGCCAGAGTTGGTTCGCCAGGTGATGGTGGGCGTGGCCGTGACTGGCGAGCTCGTGGCCGGCGTCGGCGATGCGCCGCACCAGCGCCGGATGCCGCTCGGCGACGGCGCCGAGCACGAAGAAGGTCGCCCGCGCCCCGGCGGCCGCGAACTGCTCGAGGAGCGCGTCGGTGTTACGCTCGACCCGGCCGCCGCCGGCGGCGGCCGCGAGGCCGCCGTCGTGAAACCAGTCCTCGACGTCGACCGACATGGCGTGGCGCGGCGCTGTCACGGTGCGCGGAACGTAGCCCGCCGGCGGCGCCAGTTCCACGACGGCGCGGTCCCGGCGGGCGCCGCCGCGGCGCGGGCGCGGGACGTTGACGCTTCGCCGCCCGCGGGCTAGCGGAGGCTCGGTGGAGATCTTCACGCTCGATGCCGACGACGTCCAGGCGCGCCTGGCCGCCGCAACGCGGGTCGCTGACGCAGCCCGCGACGACGTGCTGGCGCGCGCCCGCGCCGCCCAGCCGCTCGAGGTCGACGACCTCGCGGTGCTGTGGACGGCGCCCTTCGACGCGGAGACGCTGTACGCCGCCGCGTGCGCGGCGCGCGCCCTTCGCCCGCGTTCGCTCGAGACCTTCGCGCCCCTCTACCTCACCAACACCTGCGACGCCGAATGCCGGATGTGCGGCATGCGCCGCGACAACGCGGCCCTGCGCCGCGAGACGGTCGACCTGCCGGCGGTCGAGGCCCAGCTCGAGATCCTGCGCCGGCGCGGCATGCACGGAGTCGCGCTGCTGACCGGCGAGTATCGCGCCGGCGGGCGCGACTGGGCGCTGGCGCACGTCAACCAGGCGCTGCGGCGCGCGACGACGCTCGGCTTCCGCCACGTCCTGATCAACATCGGCGCCATCGACGCACACGAGTACGACGCGCTGCTCGCCGGCCTCGCCCGCCACGCCGGCGACGACGGCGGCCCGAAGCTGACGATGTGCACCTTCCAGGAGACCTACTCGCGGCCGCTGTACCGCGCCTTCATGGGCGACAGCGCGGACAACCCGCGCGCCGATTTCGAGCGCCGATTGGCGAACTTCGATCGCGCCCGCGCCGCCGGCATGCGGGTCGCCAACCCCGGCATCCTGGTCGGTCTCAATCCCGACCTCGGCTTCGAGCTGCTGGCGCTCGCGCTGCACACCCGGCACCTGCAGCGCCACGGGATGGAGGTCTACCTGTCGGTGCCGCGCCTGCGGCAGATCGCCGGCCGCGCCAACCAGCGCGGCGCCGGCGACGCGGCCTTCGTCCGCCTCGTCTCGATCCTGTCGCTCGGCCTGCCGGAGGCGAAGATCGTCCTCACGACGCGCGAGTCGGCGGAGATCCAGCGCCGCCTGGTGCCGCTGGTCGGCGTGCTCTCCGCCGGCTCGGCCGCGGTCGCGCCCTACACCAGCTCGGGCGCCCGTTTCCCGCTCGAGGCGAGCCAGTTCGAGGTCGTCGACCAGCGCCCGTTCGAAGCGATCCTCGGCGAGCACCTCCGTCCGGGCGTGCGCATCGAGAACTTCGACCCGCCGGCCGCGTAGCGGTCACGGTCGATCGAGGAGCAGGGCGGTCATCGCGCCGCCGCGGGCGCTGCCGCACACCAGGGCGCGGCGGAGATCGGCGGCGGCGGCCTGGCGCGGCGCCAGGCGCAGCGCGGTGGGGATCGGCGTCTCCAGGTGGCAGAGCGGCGGGACCGCTTGCTCGCGCAGCGCCAGGCAGGCGGCGGCCGCGGTCATGGCGCCGGCGGCGCCGAAGTCGCCGATCGCGCCCTTGATCGAGGTCACGGTGGCGGCGCGGATCGCCGGCACGGCGGCGAAGAGGTCGAGCTCGCAGGCGTCGAGACGGCGCGACGAATTGGCGGCGCCGCACACCAGGTCGACCGGCGCCCCGGCGCACAGCGCCGTCAGCGGCGCGATGGCGGCCGGCGCCTGCAGCGGCCAGTCGTAGCGCGGCGCTTCGCTCGCGCAGGTCGCGGTCGCGACGATGCGGGCATAGATCGGCGCGCCGCGCCGGCGCGCCCGCTCGAGCGGCTCGAGCGCCAGCATCGCCGCCCCTTCGCCGACCACGACGCCGCTGCGCGCCGCGTCGTAGGGGCTGGCCCATTGGCGACCGCCGCGCTGGCCGGCGAGGGCGCGGGCCCGGTGCAGGACGCGCACCAGCACGGCCGCGATCTCGTCGGCGCCGCCGGCGAGCACGAGATCGGCGCGGCCGCGGCGCACCGCGTCGACGCCGAGCGCGATGGCGGCCTCGCCGGACACCTCCGCCTGCGAGACGGTGAAATTGACGCCGCTGAAGCCGAATTCCATCGCCGCGTAGCTGGCCGGGGCGTTCAGCACCAGGTTGGGAAACGCCATCGGGCTCACCCCGGCGGGGCCCTTCTGGAACAGGCGGTCGAGTTGCTGCACCGACTCGGTCGCCGCGCCGAGAGCGGAGCCGAAGACGATGCCGGCGCGGGCGCGATCGAGCGTCGCCAGGGCGCGCGCGTCGTCGAGCGCCATGCGGCAGGCGGCGACGGTCATGCGCGACAACGCGTCCATGCGCCGGTAGTGCGTCGAGGCGACGAGCTCGCGGGGGGAGAAGTCGCGCACCGCGGCGGCGCTCGGCGGCAGGCCGTCCGCCAGCGCCAGACCGTCGATCGGCGCGATGCCGGAGCGGCCGGCGCGCAGCGCGTTCCAGAATTGGCGCGGCCCGACGCCGATCGGACTGACGACGCCGATGCCGGTGACGGCGACGTCGTCGCTCATGGCGTCGCCTCGGGGGCGGCGCCGAGGACCACGCTCGTATTGTTGCCGCCGAAGCCGTACGAGTTCGAGAGCACGGTGCGCAGGGCCGCCGGGCGGCTGCGCGCCGGCACGTAGTCGAGATCGCACTCGGGATCCGGCTCGCGCAGGCTGACGGTCGGCGGAAGGAAACCGCCGCGCAGCGCCAGCAGCGCCGCCAGCGCCTCGATGGCGCCGGCGGCGGCGAGGCAGTGTCCGACCTGCGACTTGGTCGACGACACCGGCACCGCATAGGCGCGCGGTCCGAGCACCGCCTTGATGGCGCGCGTCTCGACGGCGTCGTTCAGGGGCGTCCCGGTGCCGTGCGCGTTGACGTAGTCGATGCGGTCGGCGTCGACGCCGGCATCGGCGAGGGCGCGCCGCATCGCCAGGATGGCGCCGGCGCCGTCGGGGCGCGGCTGGGTGAGATGGTGCGCGTCGGCGCTGACCCCGTAGCCGAGGAGCTCGCCGAGGATCGGCGCGCCGCGGCGCGCGGCGGCCTCCCACGCCTCGAGCACGAACAGGGCCGCCCCTTCGCCCAGGGTCAGGCCGGCGCGGGCGCGATCGAACGGCCGGCAGGGGACGCGATCGAGGGCCTGCAGGACGTTGAACCCCGAGTAGGTCATGCGGCACAGCGACTCGGCGCCGCCGCACAGCACCGCGGTCGCCTGGCCGCCGCGGATCCAGTCGGCGGCGATGCCGAGGGCGTTGGCGCCGGAGGAGCACGCGGTGGACACCGTGACGCGCGGGCCGCGGCTGCCGATCAACGCCGCGACGGCGTCGGTGGCGACCGCGATCGGCGTCTCGAGCCAATCGCGCAGCGGCGCCCGCGCTCCCGTGCCGGCGCCTTCGATGCGGTAGCTCTCCTCGCCGCCGGCGAGCCCGCCGGTGGTGGTGCCGAGCACCACGCCGCAGGTCCGGCCGTCGTCGAGCCCGCTGCCCCGCCAGGCCTCCGCGGCGGCGACCACGGCGAGCCGCGCCGTGTGCGAGAGCCGCCGCGCCGCGCCGCTCGGAATGGCCTCCGGCAGCGGCGGCGGCGGCGCTTCCGCGGCGCAGGCCGTGCGGTAGCCCGCGGCGGCGAAGCGGGTCAGCGCGCCGATGCCGCACCGGCCCTCGCGCAGGCCGGACGCGAAGGCCTCGACCCCGACGCCGAGGGCGTTGATGCTGCCGATGCCGGTGATCGCGACCCGGGTCATCTCATCGCCTGGAGGTGGAGCGCGCCTGGACGCCCGGGTGACCGGTCGCGCAGGCGCGGGAGATCTCGCGCAGCCATCGCATCGACGGAGGCGAAGTATGACAGAGCGAGCGGACGACGCCAGCGGCGCGGCGGCTGCCCCGCGGCCGCGATCTCACGCCATGGTCAGGCCGCCGTCGACGGCGAGGGTGGCGCCGGTGACGTAGGCGGCGGCCGGCGAGGCGAGGAAGCGGATCGCCTGCGCCACCTCGTCCGGCTGGCCGACGCGGCCGAGCGGGACGTGGCCGAGGTGGCGCTGGCGCAGCGGCGCCGGCATGTCGGCGATCAGACGGGTGTCGACCAGACCGGGGCAGACGGCGTTGACGGTGATGGCATAGCGCCCGACCTCGCGCGCCAGCGACTTGGTGAAGCTGAGCAGCCCGCCCTTGGCGGCGGCGTAGTTGGCCGCGCCCTCCTGGCCGAGCAGCGCCGCCGGCGAGACGACGTTGATGATCCGCCCCCAGCGCCGCTTGATCATCGGCCGCAACGCCTGCCGGGCGCACAGGAAGGCGCCGCGCAGGTTGACGGCCAGCACCTCGTCCCACTGGGCGGGGCTGAGCAGCATGGCGAGGCCGTCGCGCGTCACCGCGGCGTTGTTGACCAGGATGTCGACGCCGTCCCAGCGTTTGCGCAGGTGGGCGAACATCGCCTCGACCTGCGCCGCGTCGGCGACGTCCGCCTGCACCACCTCGACCTCGCCGCCGTGCGCGCGCAGCCCCTCCGCGGTCTCCTCCGCCTCCAGCGCCGAGCGCGCGTAGTTGACGGCCACCGCGGCGCCCGCCGCCGCCAGCACCTCGGCGGTGGCGCGGCCGATGCCGCGCGAGGCGCCGGTGACCAGGGCGCGCCGGCCGTCGAGGCGCCAGGGATCGTTCAGCGCAGCAGGCGCCACAACTGGCCCTTGATGCGGCGGTCGCGCAGGCGGCGCAGCACGGCGATGTTGGTCTTGATGCCGAGCCCCGGCACGATCCAGTTCGGCTGCTGGCGGGCATAGGCGTCGATGCGATCGATGAGCGCGTCGCCGAGCCCCGGCGCGACGTAGAAGCGGGGCTCGATCAACGGGTCGTCGGCGTCGATGAGGCCGTCGCGCAGCGCGATCTCGACCATGCCGGTGCCGGGCAGGATGCGGATGCCGGTCATCGCGATCACCGCCGTCGGCCGCAGCTCCTCCATCAGGGCGATGGTCTGGTCGATGCTCTCCGCGGTCTCGCCGGGGCCGCCGAAGATCAGGCTGTGGCAGAACTTGAGCCCGTGCGCCGCGAACAGCGCCGAGGTGCGGCGCAGATCGTCGAGGGCGAACTCCTTGCGCAGGTTGGCGATCAGGGTCGGCGCTCCGGAATCGGTGCCGAGCTCGATGGCGCGGCAGCCGGAGCGGGCCATCAGGTCGCACAGCTCGGCGTCGACGAACTTGGGGTTCAGGTAGGCGGACCACTCGATGTCGAGGTCGCGGGCGATGAGCTCGCGGCAGATCGCCTTGGCGTGGCGCAGCGGCAGATTGAAGATGTTGTCGACGAAGAACCAGTGGCGCGCCCCGGTCTCGCGCCGCGCCGCCTCGATCTCGTCCACCACCGCCGCCGGGCTGCGCACGCGCACGGTCGCGCCTTCGATCAGCGGATAGCTGCAGAACACGCACTCGAAGACGCAGCCGCGCTTGGTCTGGATGTTCAGCGCGCCCCCGCGCTCGTAGTAGCGGTGCCAGTCGAAGGCGGCGCGGCGCGGCGCGCCGGCGTCGTCGAGACGGCGGATGCGACCGGTCGGGGTGACGCAGACGCCGCGGCCCGCGGGCTCGCAACGCATCGCCGCCGTCGAGCGCAGCGACGCGCCGGCGGCCAGGCGCTCGAGCACCCAGGGGAAGGCGAGCTCGCCCTCGCCGACCACGCCGACCTCGGCGTCGAGCCAGCGCATCAGCGTGCCCGGCATCACCGTGAAGCCGGCGCCGCCGAGCACGATCGGCGCCGGCGTCGCGGCGCGCACGGTCTCGATCAGGGCGCGGTAGTCGGGCACGTAGGAGGTGGTCTGCGGATAGGCCGACGAATCGAGGTTGCGCAGCGAGATGCCGACCGCGTCGGGCGCGAAGTCGCGCACCTGCGCCGTCAGCGCCGCCCGCGGATCGCCGGCGAAGCAGCAGTCGAACGTGGCCACCGTGTGGCCGTGCTGCTCGGCGACCGTCGCCATGTAGGCGGCGCCGAGCGGATACACCGGATCGGGGAGGTGTTCCGTGTTGGCGGAGATGAGCAGAACGCGCATGGGAAGCCGCCGCGCGGGGGGCGCGACGGCATCCCGCTAGCACAGGGGTGGCGGTGGGTCACGGTTCGAACGGGCCGCTCGGGCGGCGACGCCGCCCGCCGCCGCCGCGCCACGGTTCAGAACCGGGCTTGCAGCGCCAGGCCCTGGCCGGTGGGGAGCGGGCCGATCCCCCAGCGAACCTGGGGATCGGGTCGAATGCCGCCGCTGTCGACCTGCTCGCGGTACGCCTGCCAACTGTTCAGCGGCTCCCACGGCGTGAGCAGGATCTGCGCCTCGCCGACCGCGGTGTTGAGGAAGAACAGCAGCGCCGCGTCGCCGAGATCGTCGCGCGCCACCAGCACCGAGGCGGCGCTGGCGTTGAGGACGACGTTGCCGGTGTGGAGCAGCCAGCCGGTGCGCTGCTCGGCGCGACCGGCGGCGCGGTAGAGGATCTCCTCGCCGGCGGCCAACTGGGCGGCGCGGTCCTCGTGCGTCGCCGACGGCATCGCCGCCAGCGGATCCGAGCCGCTGCGTCCGGGCAGCGGATCGAGCAGCAGGTAGGTGGTGCCGATGAGCCCGAGGCTGCTGTTGAGGATGTCGTAGACCTGCTTGTCGTCGTTGCTCTCGACCGCCGCCGTCGCCGCGCCCGCCGCCATGCCGGCGGCGTTGACGGCGAGGAAGCCGTAGTACCACAGCGACGCGTGCAGCTCGTTGTCGTCGAGCGAGCGGGTGACGAACGTCAGCCGGTCGAGGATCTCCCGATCGCTGAGTTGCGCCGCCTCCTCGGCGGTCAACGGCTTCTTCCCGGGGACGCCGGGATCGAGCGCCTTGCGCGCCAGCTCGGCGGCACCGTGGTAGACGGCGCAGCCCTGCACGGCGGCCAGCGCCGCCGCGACGGCGATCAGGCGGAGCAGCCGACGCGCGACCTCGACCCGCGACCTGCTGGTGGTCATCCTCACTCCTCCGCTTCCGGCGGATGCCGGTTCAGATTCGCCCCGCCGCGCCACCCGCGGCTCCTGGCGATCTCGTATCACGGCCGATGAGCGCCGCGAGATTGTCGCGCATGATCTTGCGGACCTCGAGCGGCGACATCCCGGGCAGCTCGTCGGCGAGCTCGGCCGGCCACAGGAGTCCCTCGGGATGGGGATAGTCGGAGCCGCCGAGCACGTGGTCGGCGCCGATCAGCCGCGCCAGCGCCGGGATGTCGTCCTCGAAGAAGGGCGCCACCCACACGTTGCGCCGGAAGGTGTCGCTCGGCCGCTCCGGCGGCACGCCGAAGCGCCACATGTCCTTGCTGTAGAGGCGCGCCAGGTGATCGAGCTTGTGCAGCAGCGGCGCCACCCAGCCCGAGCCGTACTCGATGCTCAGCACCCGCAGGCCCGGGAAGCGGCCGAAGAGGTTGTCGGCGATCAGCGCCGTGATGGTATCGACGACCGGCCGCTCGGTGAACGACAGCGCCCACTCCATCAGGGTGTGGCGGTGCGACGGCGGGTGCGGGCGCAGGCCCCAGGGCGGGTTGTACATCTCGCTGAAGGGGGTGCGGCCGATGTGGTAGACGATGTTGAGCGACGCCTCCTGGCAGCGCGCCCAGAAGGGATCGAAGTGGGGATCCGCCGGCGAGCGGCCGGCGAAGGGCCCGGCGGTCAGGATGGCGAAGCGCGCGCCGCGCGCCAGCAGGCGGTCGAGCTCGGCGACCGCCTGGTCGCGGTCGAACAGCGACAGCAGCGGCGCGCCGAACACGCGGCCGTCGCCCCCGTAGCCCCAATCCTCCTCCAGCCAGCGGTTGAAGGCGCGCAGGCTCGGGTACAGCACCTCCGGCGTCTCGCGCAGTTGCGGCTCGACGCCGACGCCGGCGGTGGGTAGCAGCAGGGCGGCCTCGACGCGCTGCGCGTCCATCCGCGCCAGGCGGGCCGCGCGGTCGGTGAACTCCGGCACGGCGAGGGCGTCGATCGGCTGCAGGCTCGGGCTGCCGCCCTCCTCGGTCTCGCCGCGCAGGAACGCCTTCATGATGCCGGGGGCGCCGACGCTGTCGCCGGCGCCGACGCTGAAGAACTGGCAGCGTTCGCGGCCGACGTACATTCTGCCCGGGCGGGTGGTGCCGTCGGGCCCGCGGTCGATCCACACCGTCCGTTCCCGCCACGCCGCCTCGATGTGCCGGGTGAAGCAGTCGTCCGGCTCGTAGTAATGGGTGTCGGCGTCGAAGAGCGCGTAGTCGAGCGCGGCCATGGCGGTCACTTCACCTTCGTCCCGGGCGCGAAGCGCCGGCCGGGCGCGAGGACGCTGAGCCCGGCCGCGTCGCTGGCGGCGAGCAGCATGCCCTGCGACTCGACGCCGCGCAGCACCGCCGGCTTGAGGTTGGCGACCACCACCACCTGCTGGCCGACCAGGAAGCGGTGATCGTAGGCGGCGCGGATGCCCGCCACGAGCTGGCGCGGCCGCGCTTCGCCGAGGTCGACGGTGAGCACCAGCAGGCGATCCGCCTTGGGGTGCGGCTCGGCGCTGCGGATGGTGCCGACGCGGAGGTCGACGCGGGCGAAGTCGTCGATGGAAATCTGCTCGGTCTCGTCGCTCATGGAGCCTCCGGGTGGCCGCTCTCGAGCTCCTGGATCTTGCGCTCGAGGGAGCGGACGCGGTCGCGCAGCTCCTCGACCTCGCCATTCGGCGTCGCCGTCGCCGCCGCACCGACGCTCGGCGGCGGCGCGGCGGTCGGGGTGTCGGGCGCATCGAGCAGCGCGATCGCGTCCGGGGTGAGGAGGATCATCTCGCTGTGATCGCGCCACCGGTCGACCGGACCGGTGGCGACGATGGTATGGCCGACGTAGCTCGGCCAGGTGACCAGCCAGCCGCGCATCAACGTGAGGTAGACGTCGCGGCGCTCGCGGTCGAAGTAGAGGCGGTAGAAGGCGCCGCCGTCCTCCTGTGCCACGACGCGGCCGCGCAGCGAGCAGACGCGGTCGACGCAGGTGGCGGCGTCGGTCCAGTCGACGGCCTCGTCGGCACGCGCCGCCGGCGCGGCGACGAGCAGCAGCAGGAGGAGGACACCCGGCACGCTGCTGGCCTATCGCGGATCCAGCGCTGATGCCACGCGCTGGCGCGCCGCCCCCGGCCAGCTCACGCCGCGATCAGCCGGTCGAAGGCGTCGGCCGCCAGGTCGGTGAGCGCCGCGACCACGACGTCGGCCGCCAACGCCGCATGCGTCGACAGCACGCCGATGGTGGGCATGCCCGCGCGGCGGCCGGCCTCGATGCCCGGCGGCGCGTCCTCGAGGACGACGCAGCGCGCCGGGGCGACGTCGAGCCGGGCCGCGGCGACGAGGAAGACCTCGGGGTGGGGCTTGCCGTGGGTGACGTCCTCGGCGGCGGCGACGGCGGCGAAGGCGCCGTCCAGCGCGAGGGCGGCGATGATCGTCTCGGCGTTGGCGCGCGGCCCGGAGCTGGCGATCGCCTGCCGCCAGCCGACGGCGGCGAGACGGCGCACCCAGTCGAGCGCGCCGGCCAACGGCTGGATGCCGTGCGCGGCGACCAGGGCGCGGTAGCGCGCTTCCTTCTCGTCGCCGATGCGGGCGATGTCGGCATCGCCGATCGCCGGATCGAGCAGGCGGCGGAGGATGGCGTCGTTGCGCTGCCCGAAGGTGGCGTCGAACTCGGCGCGGGTGAGGCTCCGGCCGTGCTCCCGCATCGTCTCGCGCCAGGCGAGGAAGTGGAGATCGCCGGAATCGACCAGCGTGCCGTCCATGTCCCAGAGGACGGCGCGCGGCGGGATGCGGGTCACTTCAGCCGCGTGACCCAGTCGTCCTCCTCGAACCAGGTGTACATCATGTCGTAGATCGTGCCCGAGTCGTCGAGGTCGGCGAGCTCGTTCTGCGTCCAGTTGACGAGCAGCGGATCGTTGGGTGGCAGGGCGATGCCGAGCGGCTCGAAAGTGAATGGGGTGTCGAGCGTCGCCAGCTCGTCGCGGTAGCGGTAGACGCTGACCAGGCAGAAGGGATGGTCGGCGAGCAGGGCCTCGACCTTGCCCTCGCGCACCTGGGCGACGCCCTCGTCGAGGGTGTCGACCAGCGTCATCTGCGCCTTCGGCAGATGGGTCTGGGCGAACTTCTCCGCCGTCGAGCCGCGCAGCGCCGCGACCTTCACCGTCGCGGTGTTGATCTCCTCCGCCTTGCGCAGCTTGCTCATGGTCTTCGACTTGGTGAGCAGCGACATGCCGGAGACCAGATAAGGGCCGACGAACGCCACCTTCAGGTTGCGCTGCGGCGTCATCGTCAGGCCGGAGAGCACCATGTCGACGTCGCCCTTCTGCACCGCCGGCAGGAGGTCGTGAAAGTCCATCGGCACCAGGGTCAGCTTCACGCCCATCGCGTTCGCCATGGCGTTGGCGATCTCGATGTCGAAGCCCATCAGCGATCCGTCCTTGGCGGTGGCGCTGAGCGGCGGCTGGGTGCCCGAGGTGCCGACCCGCAGCTCGCCGCGCTGGAGGATCCGATCGATCACCGGCGACGGCGACGTGTCGCTCGACCCGCCCTTCATCATCGCGCACCCGGCGAGCAGCGCGCTGGCGCACAGCGCCGGGAACAGAGACCACCGCTTCATCATGCGACCTCCTGGTCGAGCGCCGCAGCTATCCAAGCCGGGCCCCGAACGCAATACGCTGGGGCGCGCCGCTCACGCATCGCGGGCGCTGACGGCGAGGCGGTGGATGGCGTCGCTGAGCTCCTGCATGGTGTTGGGCTTGTAGAGCACCTCGCGCAGGCCGGCGGCGCGGGCCCGCTGCTTCAGGTCCTCGGTCACGTGACCGGAGCAGAGGGCGATCGGCAGGTCGGGCCGCAGTGCCAGCAGCTCGGCGGCGACGTGCAGCCCGGAGGCGCCGGGCATGTTCAGGTCGGCGATCACGAGGTCGAAGCGGTGCGGATCGTCGCGGAAGGCCTGCACCGCCTCCGCCGCCGAGGTGAAGGCGCTGATGCGATAACCGAGGCGCTCGAGCATGCGCGAGGCGAGGCGCACCAGCGGCTCCTCGTCGTCGAGATAGAGGATGTGCTGGCCGTCGCCCCGCGGCGCCACGGCGGCGGCCGGCGCCGCGTCCTGGGCCGCGTCGGCCGCGGCCGGGAAGTAGACCTCGGCGGTCGTGCCGCGGCCGGGCTGGCTGCGCACGGCGATCGCCCCGTCGTGTCCCTGGACGATGCCGTGCACCACCGCGAGCCCCATGCCGGTGCCCTTGCCGAGCTCCTTGGTGGTGAAGAAGGGCTCGAACATGCGCTCGAGCGTCGCCGCGTCCATGCCGGCGCCGGTGTCGGTGACGACCAGGCAGGCCGCGGGTCCGGGGCGCAGACCGGCGAGGTGGCTGGCCCCCGCGGCGTCCAGCGCGACCCGCCGCAGGCTCACCGCGATGCGGCCGGGCCCGTCCTCGAGCGCGTGCCAGGCGTTGGTGCAGAGATTGGCGACCACCTGGTGCACCTGCGTCGGGTCGGCGAGCACCGGCGGGGCGGCGGGATCGAGCGTCAGCGCCAGCTCGACGGCGGCGGGGATGGTGGCGCGCAGAAAGTTGACCGTCTCCTCGACCACCGGCCCGAGCGCGATGACGCGGCGAGTCTGCGGCTGTTGACTGCTGAAGGTGAGGATCTGCTGCACCAGCATGCGGGCGCGCGTGCAGGCCTTGAAGATCTCCTCCAGGCTGGTGCGCGCCGGATGATCGGCGGCGGTGTCGGACAGCGCCAACTGCGCGTTGCCGACGATGGCGGCGAGGATGTTGTTGAAATCGTGCGCCACGCCGCCGGCGAGATGGCCGATCGCTTCCATCTTCTGCGCCTGTCGGATCTGTTCCTCGAGCTGGCGGCGCTTGGTGACGTCCTCGGCGGTGCCGACGATGCGCCGCACCGTGCCGGCGGGTCCGCGCACCGGGAAGGCGCGGTCGCGGATCCAGCGCACCGACTCGTCGGGGCGCAGGATGCGGTAGGTCTCGTCGTACTCGCCCTCGCCCTGACGCGCCGCGGCGGCGGCGACCCGGGCGCGATCCTCGGGGTGGACCGCCTCCAGCCAGCCCCCCGGGGCGGCGTACAGGCTGGCGCAGGTGCGCCCCCAGATCCGCTCGTAGGCGGGGCTCACGTACAGCATCCGGGTCTTGTCCGGATCGGTGATCCAGAACGCTTCCTGGATGGTCTCGGCGAGCTCGCGGAAGCGCTCCTCGCTCTCCCGCAGCTTCTCCTCGGCGCGCTGGCGCTCGGCGATGTCGCGCTGCAGCGCCTGGTTCGCCTCCTCGAGCTGCAGCGTCTTCTCCTCCAGTTTGCGGATGAGGGTCTCGCTGTAGCTCTTCAGCAGCCCCTCCTCGCCGCCCGCCGGCGCGCTGGGCGCGGCGGCGCCATGCTCCCCGGGCGCCAGCACGGCGCGGATGCGGGAGAGGAAATCGTCCGGCTCGGCCGGTTTGAGGATGAACGCGTCGGCGCCGAGGCCCAGCGCCAGCCGCTCGTCCTCCGGCTCGGTGTAGGTGGCGGTGTAGACGATGAACGGCGCCCGGCGCAGGCGCGGATCGGCCTTCCAGTGCCGCAGCAGCGTGTAGCCGTCCATCACCGGCATCAGCAGATCGGACACCACCAGGTCCGGCGGATCGCGGCGCGCCTTGGCCAGCGCCTCGGCGCCGTGGCGGGCCGTTTCGACCACCCAGCCGTGACCGCGCAGCAGCGCGTCGAGGTAGTAGAGGTTCTCCTCCTTGTCGTCGACCACCAGGATCCGGGTCATGCGGCGGGTCCCCGGCGCGGCGGGCGCAGGCCGATGCGTTCGAGCTCGGCGACGAAGGTGTCGGGATCGATCGGCTTCTCGATGTAGCCGGTGCAGCCGGCGGCGAGGCACTTCTCGCGATCGCCGACCATCGCGTACGAGGTGACGGCGATGATCGGCGTGTCCGCCAGCGCCGGCACGGCGCGCAGCGCCCGCGCCACCGCGTAGCCGTCCATCTGCGGCAACTGGATGTCGAGCAGCACGAGGTCGGGCTGGATCCGCCGCGCCAGCTCGATGCCGCTCCGGCCGTCCACCGCCGCGGCGACCGCGTACCCGTGCTGCTCGAGCAGGAACGTGGCCAGGTAGCGGTTCTGCTCGTTGTCTTCGATGAGGAGGATCGTCGCCATGGCTCAGCCGGCGCGGCGCAGGGGCAGGAGCACCGAGAACTTGCTCCCCTTCCCCGGCTCGCTGCTGGCGGTGATCTCGCCGCCGAGCAGCTCGGCGAGCCGGCGGCAGATCGCCAGGCCGAGCCCGGTGCCGTCGTGCTGCCGGGTCAGACCGCTGTCGAGCTGGCGGAAGGGCTGGAACAGCGAGGACAGCTCGTCCGGCGCGATGCCGATGCCGGTGTCGGCGACGCACAGCCGCACCGCGGCGGCCGCGTCCGGCATCGTCGCCGCCTCGACGGTGAGCGCCACGCCGCCGCGCTCGGTGAACTTGATGGCGTTGTTCAGCAGGTTGATCAGGATCTGCTCGACGCGCCGGCGGTCGCTCACCATCGTCCCGAGCGCCGGCGCGACGGCGGTCGTCAGGGCCAGGGCCTTGCGCTCGGCCAGCGGCCGCACCGAGGCGGCCACCCGCTCGATCGCCGCCGGCAGGTCGAAGGCCTCGGCGCGCACCTCGAGCTGGCCGGCCTCGATCTTCGAGATGTCGAGCACGTCGTTGATCAGCTCGAGCAGGTGTCGGGCGCTGCCGCGCACCATGCCCAGTTGCTTGCTCTGCTCGGCGTTCAGCGGCCCGGCCAGCCCCTGCAGCAGGATGCCGGTGAATCCGATGATCGAATTGAGCGGCGTGCGCAGCTCGTGCGACATGGTGGCGAGGAAGGCCGATTTGATCCGGTCCGCCTCCTCGGCGCGCTGGCGTTTCTCGCGCTCGACGCGGACGCGGACGCGGTCGGTGATGTCGTGCACGGTGCCGGCCAGCGCGATCGGCACGCCCTGCGCGTCGCGCTTGAGGTCCGCGAGCTCGTGCACGACCTTCTCGCTGCCGTCGCGCAGGACGATGCGATGCTCGATGTCCAGGCGCTCCTGGCCGGCGAGCGCGGCCTCCTGCGCGGCCTGGACGCGGGCGCGATCGGCCGGGTGCACGAGCGCGAGGAACGCGTCGTAGGTGCTGTCGGACACCGTCCGCGGCAGGGCGAAGATCTCGTGGATCTGATCCGACCACCGCAGGCGGCCCCGCCGCAGGTCGAGCTCCCAGCTCCCCATCTTGGCGATGCGCTGCGCCTCGACCAGGTGCGCCTCGCTCTCGCGGATGCGCGCCTCCGCCCGCGTGCGGTCGGTGACGTCGAGGAACACGCAGTGGCACACCGTCCGCCCGGTGAGCTCCAGCAGCCGCGCCGAGACGAAGACGTCGCGCACCTCGCCGTCGCGGGTGCGCTGCTGGGTCTCCAGCTCGAGCCCACCCTCGCGTCGGAGGCGCTCCAGCAGCGCGCCGGTCGGCGCGGCATCGACGGCGAGGTCGGACAGGCGGAGCGCCGCCAGCTCCCGTGGCGTGTAGCCCAACTGGCGCGCCGCCTGCGCGTTGCACTCGACGATCGCGCCGCTGTCGGCGTCGAGCACCACCACCCCGACCGGCGTCTGTTCGAACAGCGTGTGGAAGCGCAGCTCGGCTTCGCGCAGCGCCTCCGCGGCGCGCCGCCGCTCGGTGATGTCGTGACCGATGCTGAGGATCTCGACCACCCGGCCGCCGGCATCGCGGACGATGCGGTTGGTCCACGCCACCCAGATCCGCGTGCCGTCGCGCCGGATGTTCTCGTTCACGTTCTGTTCGAACGCTCCCGGGTCGGCGCCGATGTCGTCGATGAGGTGGCGCAGATCGCGCCCGCCGCTCTCGGTCGGCGGCACGATCGTCCCGACGACGTGGCGGCCGATGATCTCGTCGGCCGCGTAGCCGAAGAAGCGCTGGCCGAACTCGTTGAGGAAGACGATGCGCCCGTCGGCGCTCCAGCGCAGGATGATGCTGTTCGCGTGCTCGACCAGCTCGCGGTACTGGCGTTCGCTCTCGGCGAGCCGCGCCTCGGCGCGTCGGCGGTCGGTGATGTCCAGGCCGACGCCGACCAGGCACGACTGCCCCGCGTACTCCACGCGCTTGCCGGTGAAGAAGTACGGCGTCGCCGTCCCGTCCTTGGCGATGAAGTCGGCCTCGACGGTCGCCTCGCCGTGGGCGAACACCTCCGCGATGCGCGCCGCGACCCGCGCCCGCCCCTCGCCGGCGAAGAAGTCGTGCGGGTGCATGCGCGCCACCTCTTCCCCGGAGTAGCCCGAGGCCACCTCGAAGTTCCGGTTCCAGCGCAGGAAGCGCCCCTGCGCGTCGTAGAAGTAGAGGATCCCCGGCATGCTCTCGATGAAGATGTCGGCGAACTGCTTCTCGTCGCGCAGCACCGCTTCGGCGCGCCGCCGCCGGTCGTCCCGCGCCAGGCGGTCGAGGGCGAGGGAGATGTCCGCCGCCGCCTCCTCGAGCAGCCCAGCGGCCGCGCCATCGAGGGCGCGCCCGCGCGCGAGCGCGACGCGCAGGACCCCGCCCACGAGGCCGGCGCAGCGCAGGGGGAAGGCGGCGCCGCCGCGGTCGGCGCGCACGCAGGGGCGGCCGGAGCGGAAGGCGGCGGCGCAGGGATCGCGCGCGGGGTCGGCCAAGAGCCCGTCGTCGTCGCCATCGACGCCCCAGACGGCCACCGGCGTCAGAAGGCCGCTGTCCGCGGCGGACCAGGCGACCGAAGCGGCGCGAAAGCCGGCCTGCTCGACGAGCACCCGACAGACGGCGGCGAAGAGCTCCTCGCGGCTCGCGGCGGCGAGCAACGCCCGCTGCGCGTGGCGCAGCCCGGCGAAGAGCCGCTCCCGCTCGACGGTGGCCGTCGAATCGCGCTTCCGTATCCCGCGGCGCGTGCTGGCCCGCCCGAGCTCTGACGTCGCCACGCCGGCAGCATAGCCGCGACGGGTCCGCGGACCAACGGTTTATTGGCTGCCGTGTCCATGCCGGCGATAGCCACGACGCCTGACGGCTTGACCCGCTGCCTCGCGCCGGCGAGGCTCGCCGGCGCATGCATGATGAGCAGTCAGGTCCGGTCGACGTCCCCCTCGCGGCCCTCAGCGCCGCGGCGCTGCGCGGCCTGGTGGAGGAGTTCGTCACCCGCGACGGCACCGACTACGGCCGGCGCGAGCGGAGCCTCGACGAGAAGGTGCGCGACGTCATGCGCCAGCTCGAGCGGGGCGAGGCGAAGATCGTCTTCGATCCCGAGTCGCGCAGCGCGACCATCGTCGTCGCGCGCCGCCCGTGACCTGGCGCGTCCCGACCCGCGCTACGGCCGCGCGGACGCCAGCGCCTGGCGGAGCTGCTCGTACACGGCGGGATGGGTGAGCAGGTCGAGGTGGGTCGCGGCGCCGACGTGGTGCACGCGCACCCGCGGCAGGCCGGCGTGCGTGGGGCGGCCGCCGGCGCTGGCGGGGCGAACGAGCAGGTCGCCGACGACGCGCCCGAGCGGATGCCGGCGGTCGCGGGTCACGGTGGCGATGACGAAGTGGTGCGCGGCGCCCTCGAGCAACGGCAGGTCCGCGGTATCGTCGCGCAACAGCGCGTCCGCGTCCGTCCGCCAATCCTCGTGGCGCAGCGCGCCGAAGCGGAGATCCTTGATGCCGCGGCTGCGCCGATTGAACAGCGCGGCGAACGGCCGCGTGACATCGGCGCGCCCGAGCACCCAGGCGGCGAGGTTGGCCGCCTTCTCCAGCGGCGCCCCGCGGTGCGGCGAGCCGAGGTAGAACACGTGCCGCACGCGCGCCGTCCATCCGGCGCCCGCCGCCTGGTGCGCGGCGCTGCGCAGCACCAGCCCGCCCATGCTGTGGCCGACGAGGACCAGCTCCTCGATCGCCACCGGCCACTCGCCGACCACGGTCTCCAGCAGGGCCGACAACGCACGGCCATTGTCGGCGATGGGCAGGCCGGTGTTGTAGCGCACGTGCAGCGCGCTGCAGCCGACGTCGCGCGCGAGGCGGCGGCCGAAGTCGATCCGCGGCGCCCGACCGCGGGCGCAGTGCAGCGCCGGCCGCCACAGGCTCTCGTTGCAGGCCAGGCCGTGGACGAAGACAACCAGACGCGGCGACGCCGCGGGATGGGCAGCGGCCAGGGCCGCGCGCTGCGCCGCGAGCGGCGCGCCGCGGTGGCGCAGCCCCATCGTCGCTGCCAGCGGATTGCCGGCGTCGGCCAGGCGGTCGCCGGCGAAGCCGTTGAGCGCCGCGACCGCGAGATCGGCCCGCGATCCGGCGCGCGGCGCGCCACCGCCTCCCAGCGCCTCCCCGGCCAATCGCGCCGCGCCACCGAGCGCCTGGCAGCCGGCGGCGACGGCCGCGTAGACGCCGGTGACGATGGGGTCGTGGACCGCCTGCACCAGCGCCGCGCCGCCGCCGATCGCCGGCAGCCGGCGCAGCGCCGCGAACGGCGTGCGGGCAATGGCGGCATGCACCGCCGCGACGGTGCGGACGCCGTCGTCGAGCAGCGCGGCGCCGACGTCGATCGCGCCGCGCACCGGGGAGGGCGCGGGTCCGTTCATTCCGCCTCGCCGCCAGCGCGCAGCAGGTACGGCAGCAGGATCTGGAACAGGTTGACGCGCGGCCGGTAGCGCACGAGCAGCCCGCCGAGGGTGGCGAACACCCGGCCGAGCAGGACGAAATCGGGCGGCACGGCGACGATCGGATTGTCGCGGGTGAGGCGGAGGATGCGCGCCAGCGCGTCCTCCGGGCGCAGTCCGGCGAGCGGGTCGGCGGTGTCGACGCGAAACGCCTGCAGGAGCAGGTCGGCGAAGGCGCGCAGGGCCGCGTCGTCACCGCTGCGGCTGCGGAAGCCCATCGCCGCGAAGTGCTCCGCCATGCGGAGCGGGTCGCCGCTCAGCACCGCCAGCCCCAGCCCGGCATAGGCGCGGCGGCGCGCCGGGGCGTACGGCTGCACGCAGCCGAAGTCGAGCAGCGCCAGGCGCGGGCCGTCCGGCCCGTCGACGACGAGAAAGTTGCCCGGGTGCGGATCGGCGTGCAGCAACCCGTGCTCGAGCACCTGGGCGCAGACGCAGCGGATTAGGATCGCGAACAGGCGGTCGCGATCGGCGGCGCCGGCCGTGCCCCGCGCCGCGCAGGCGTCGAGGTAATCGGTCAGCCGCGCTCCCTCGATCCGTTCCAGGACCAGCACCCGATCGGTCGAGCACGCCGCGTGGACGCGCGGTACGACGAGATCGTCGTCGGCGGCGAAGGCAGCGGCGAACGCGGCCGCGTGGACGGCCTCGGCGCGGTAGTCGAGCTCGGCGCGCACCGCGCGTGACAATTCGGCGGCGAACGTCTCCAGGTCGAGAGACGGGACCTGATCGCGGAGCGCCGGCGCGACCAGTTGGAGGGCCGCGAGATCGACCTCGACCAGTCGCGCGATCCCGGGAAGCTGGATCTTCACGACCACCGGGGTGCCGTCGGCGAGGGTGGCGGCGTGAACCTGCGCCAGCGAGGCGGCGGCCAGCGGTTGCGGCTCGAAGCTGGCGAAGCGGTCGAGGTCGCCGCCGTGTTCCTCGGCGAGTCGCTCGAGGATGGCGTCGAGCGGCGCGGCGGGCACGCGGTCCTGCAGGCGCGACAGGGCGGCGACGTAGGCATCGGGCAGCAGGTCCATGCGGCTGGAAGCGAACTGCCCGAGCTTCAGCACGCCGCCGCGCAGCTCGACGCAGAGCGCGTAGAGGCGCTCGGCGTGGCGTTGATGGAGGGATGCGAGGTCGCCAGCGCCGCTGACGGCATGCCAGCGATAGGCGGCGACGAGGCGGAGCATCTCGCCGGCGACGCGGGCGAAGCGCGGCGCGCCGCGCGCGGCGTGGGAGACGCCCTGGGCGCCAGCGGCCACCGCGTCCCAGAGCTCGGCGGCATCGGCGGCGACCGCGCGAGCATCGCGGCTCGCCTCGGCGACCAGTCGGTCGACGCGGGCGAGCAGGTTGTCGATCAGCCCGGCGGCGGCGGCCAGCACCGCGGCGGCGGCATCGACGGCATCGGCGGCGTGGTCACTCGTCCGGCGACCCGGATTCGCCATCAGGCACCTCGTCGAGACAGGTCCGGCAGCGGATGGGGATGGCGCGGCCGCCGGGCACGATGCCGACGCCGGCCCGCGTGCCCTTGGGCAGGATCGCGTTGCAGGCCTCGCAGACGGCGTTGACGTTGAGCAGCGCCAGGTGCCAGCCGACGACCTCGCCCGCGCTCGGCTCGGAGCTGCCCCGTTCGCCGGACGCCGTCCTGGCGCCGCGGGCGCTGCGGGCGATGTCGGCGCTGTCGTGCACGATGTCCTCCACCAGGCCGAAGGTGTTCTGCAGGATGTTGCGCACCAGGTTGGAGACCGACAGCCCGAGGTCCGTCGCTCGCCGCTTGATCTCGTCGTCGAGCGATTCCGGAACCCGGGTGTGGATCACCCGCTCCTTGCGTGGCCTGGGATCGTCGGGCATCAGCGTGATCGGTCGTATACTTTGTATACGATCTCGGTCAAGGAATTTTTCCCGCGCGCCGCGGATGGCGCGCCGCCCCGGGCCGATGACGCGGCGGCTCATCGTGCCGCGGCGAGCGCCGCGGCTACCCATTTGCCGGCCGGTCGGATAGCTGCGGTGCGATGACGGGAGGAACGCGGATGCCAGAGACCACGAACGGCGGCCTGCTCGCCGGGGTGCGGATCATCGAGAGCTCGCTGCTCGGACCGGCAGCGGTGGGCATGCAGCTCGCCGATCTCGGCGCCGAGGTGATCAAGGTCGAGAACCCCGGCGGCGACTACGTCCGCAAGATGGCGTTCCCGATCATCGACGGCATCTCGCTGCTCCACTGGCACCTGAACCGTGGCAAGCGCAGCATCGTCCTCGACCTGCGCAAGCCGGAGGGCGTCGCCGCCTATCTCGACCTGGTGCGCGGCGCCGACGCGGTGATCGAGGCGATGCGCCCGGGGGCGCTCGAGCGGCGCGGCGTCGGCTTCGCGAAGATGTGCGAGGTCAACCCGCGCATCGTCTTCTGCCAGATCTCCGGCTACGGCATGACCGGGCCGTACAAGGACATGCCGAGCCACGGCATCGCCTACGACGCCTGGGCCGGCGTCGCGCGGCCGACGATCAACGCCGACGGCCAGCCGACGATCCCCAGCTACACGACCATCGGCATCAACGCCGGGCCGCTCTACGCGGCGCTCGGCATCTGCGCCGCGATCATCCGCGCCCGCGCCACCGGCGCGCCGGCCCGCTTCGAGGTCGCGCAGAGCGACGCCGCGGCGGCGTTCAACTGGAACGGCATCGAGGGCAACAAGGCCTACGAGCGGCCGGAGGACGAGGTCACCGGCAACGACGGCGACGGCAAGGGCGCGCGCCGCCCGGTGGGCGACAATTCGATGACCGAATCGGTCCGCTACCAGTACTACCGCTCGCGCGACGGCATCGTCCTCTTCATGGCCTCGGAGCGCGAGTTCTGGAAGAACTTCTGCGAGGGCGTCGGCCGGCCCGACCTGTTCGAGCAGAACCCCGGCGCGAAGTACGCCGATCACGCGCGCGGCAACGTCGCCCTGCGGCGCACCCTCGACGAGATCTTCGCCACCCGCAGCACCGCCGAGTGGGTGCGCTTCGGCCAGGAGGTCAACACCCCGCTCTGCCCGGTGAACGACGTGAAGTCGATCACCCGCGATCCGCAGTTCCTCGATCGCCTGCCGCTGCGCCCGTACCGGGACGCGGGTACGGACCTGATGCCGTCGCCGATCAAGCCGATCGGCGAGTCGCTGCCGGTGCCGGCAAAGGCGGCCGTGGAAGCCGGCCGCGATACCGACGCCGTGCTGCGCGACGTGCTCGGGTACGACAGCGCGCGGATCGCCGCCCTGCGCGCCGCCGGTGCCCTCGGATGAGCGCCGGCGATCCGGATCTCACCCGCCTGCGACTGGCGCTGCGCGTCTTCGGCGTCGTCTTCGTCGTCGGCCTGTGGCCGCTGACGCGGCTGTGGCCGTCGGGCTGGGCGTGGCACGCCGGCGATCCGTCGCAGTCGCATTACCTGCAGATGATCATCGGCATCTACGCCACGCTCGGCGTGTTCCTGTACCGCGCCGCGCGCGACCCACTCGCGCACCGCAGCCTGATCTGGTTCACCGTCTGGTCGAGCATCGTCCACGGCCTGATCATGGCGGCGCAGGCGGTGCTCCACCCCGGCAATCTCGGCCACCTGCTGGGCGACGTGCCGGCGCTCTTCCTCGTCGCCGCCGTCCTGGCCTGGCTGATGCCGCGCGCCCGCTCCCAGGTCGCCGCCGCCTGATCCAGCGGCTCAATCGTCGGATGGCGCTCCCCCGACCGGCGGGACAGGGCGGCCACTGCCAGCCTGCAGCAGCTCCGCGTACACCGCCAGGTCCGCCTCGCTGAACACCACGAAGCGGACCAGGTCGATCTCCGGGTGCGCCCGCAGGTACTCGGACACCGTGTCGATGGCGATCCGCGCCGCGGCGCGGATCGGATATCCATACGCGCCGGTGCTGATCGACGGGAAGGCGAGCGAGCGCACGCCGTGGGCGCTGGCGAGCTCCAGGCTGCGCCGATAGGCGCTGGCCAGCAGCGCGGCCTCGCGGTCGCCGCCGCCCCGGTACACGGGGCCCACGGCGTGGATGACGTGGCGGGCGCGCAGCCTGCCGCCGGTGGTGATCTTCGCATCGCCGGTGGCGCAGCCACCGAGCGCTTGGCACTCGGCGAGGATCGCCGCGCCGCCGGCGCGGTGGATGGCGCCGTCCACCCCACCGCCGCCGAGCAGACTGGTGTTGGCGGCGTTGACGATGGCGGCGGTGTCCTGCCGCGTGATGTCATCCCGGACGAGCTCGAGACGGCCTGCGAGATCGCTGGTCATGCTTGATCCCACCTGTTTCCCTGCTGGCGCCCGGGGCGCAATATCGCTTCGCTTGCGCCCGTGCCAGAGCCGTCGGGACTGTGATCGATCTGCAAGGGCTCGTCTCACATCGCGGCGAGTGATCGCAATCGCGCAGGGCCATAAATGCCGTATTCTACGGGGCCTTTCGCGCGGCACGATCCGTGCGAATTCGTTTGACAAACTCAGACCGCGAAGTGAATCTTTGATCCGTTGCGTTCCTGTTCGGAGCCGTCGGCTTCGGCCAATCGCCAACACGAAAGAGGGGTCCCGCATGCTTCGTCCTCGCGTTGTACTCGGCGCGCTGTTGTCCACACTGCTGACCGCGCACTCGGCGCTGGCAGTGATCAACTTCGTCGGCGCCGACTTGACGAGTGTTCCGCCGCAGCCAGACTTCATGGCCACCGGGGACCTCAACAACGATGGCCTCGCGGACGTCGTGGTGATCAGTCCGGCCAGCAAGGACGTCACCACCTACCTCGCGAGCACCACCTCGCCATCGCGCTTCGCACCGGCGCGGTCGATCCGGGTCGGTGACACACTGCGCGGGCTGGCCCTGGGCGACATCAACCGGGACGGCCGGCTGGACGTCGTGGTGGCCGATCAGGCGGCGAACGGCGTGCACGTTCTGCTCGGCCGCGGTGACGGCACCTATCAGGATCCGTACTTCATCACCGTCCCCAGCTCGCGCAACCCCTACGGCGTCGCGATCGCCAACTTCGACGATTCGGGCGCGCCGGACCTGGCGGTGATCGATCGCCGGCAGAACAAGGTCTTCATCCTCCTCAACGACAACGGCTCGCCGCCGCGGTTTCGCCGCGGCGGGGACTTCGAGGTGGGGGTCGGTCCCGAACAGATCTTGGCGATCGACCTCAACAAAGACGGCAAACCCGACATCGTGACTCTGGATCTCGGCGGTCCACGAGTGAAGGACGTCTCGGTCGCCCTGTTCAAGCGCGTCCAGCAGGGCTTCCCCGAGTTCGAGAAGGCGGTGCAGTATGTCGCGGGCGCGAATCCGAGCGACATGATCTCGGCCGACTTCAACGGTGACGGCGTGCCCGACGTCGCCATGCTGAATCGCCCGAGCGGTTCCGCGCGGGCGAGCCAGATCGACGTCATGATGGCAACCGGCACGGGGACCTTGCTGCCGCCGCCGGGAATCCAGGTGCCGTGCCCGTTCTTCACCAATGGACAGCCCTGCCGAGCGCTGGCGCTGTCCAGCGGCGACTATGACGGCAACGGCACGATCGACCTGGTCGTCGCCCTGACCGACCCGCGGTCGCGGGGGTCAGGCGCCCAACTGATCGATGCGTTGTACGCGCTCGGCGGTCGCGGCGATGGCGGCTTCGTTCCCGGTCCCGTGTTCGCGATCCAGAAGGCGCCGCGATCGATCGCGACCGGTGACGTCACGGGTGACGGCAAGCCGGACGTGATGATCGGTTCCCAGCGCTCGCTCAGTTTGCAAGCGTTCATCAACGTCGGCTCGCCGGGCGGTTCCGGCAACGGGGCCTCCTGCCAGACCGGCGACGAGTGTCTCTCCGCCCGTTGCACCAATGGCGTCTGCTGCGGCTCGCAGTGCGCGGCGAGCGAAGTCTGCAACATTCCCGGCCGGGAAGGGGTCTGCGTGCCGGAATCGACCGGGATGCTGACCGACTGCCAGGACCCCCGCGACTGCGGCGAGGGGCAGCCGTACTGCGTCGGCAACGTCTGTTGCGACAGCCCGTGCGACGGGGGCACCTGCGCGCAGCCCGGGTACGAGGGCGTGTGCGTGCCGCTGCTCGGCGACGGCTCCGAGTGCACGCAGGACGCGAAGTGCGCCTCGGGCTTCTGCAGCGACAACGGCCGCTGCTGCAAGGAGGCGTGCGAGGGCGGTTTCTGCGACGAGTTCGGCACCTGCTCGCCGCTCGCCAGCAATGGCTCGGACTGCACCGAGAACGCGCAGTGCGCCTCCAACGTCTGCGACGCCTTCGACCTGATCTGCTGCAATCGCAAGTGTCTGGCCGATGAGGAATTCTGCAATCCCGACGGCCGCTGCACGTCGTTCAATCCCGCCACTCCCGCGGTCACCGTCACCGGGACGGGCGGCAATCGAACCTCGACCCCGACGCCGACCCGCACGCCGCGACCGAACCCGGCGCCCGACGGCGAGCTGTGCTCGGTGGAAGGCGATTGCCAGTCGGGCAACTGCGTCAACGAGGTGTGCTGCGCGGTCAGCCAGTGCTTGACGAATCAGCACTGCGCCGAGGGCAGCGGCCAGTGCGTCGACGGCGGCACGCCGACCCGCACCTTCACGCCGACCCGCATTCCGACCGAGCCGCAAGCGAACCCCTGTCAGCCCAGTCCGTGCCCGAAGGGCCAGAAGTGCGTCGTCGGCACGGACGGCGGGCCGATCTGCATCGCCACCAGCTCGAGCAGCGGCTGCTCGACGAGCGACAGCGGTGGCCCTGGGAACCTCCTGGTGCTGACGGCGATGCCGCTGCTCTTCTGGGCCGGCCGCCGCTGGCAATTGCAGCGCGCCAGCGTGCGCGCCCAGCGCTCGTCGCGCTGAGCGCGAGCGCCTGACGCGTCACATCGGGGCGGGCCCGTGGAGGGCCCGCCCCTTTTTTTCGCCGTTCGCCCGCTCGTCATCCGGCGACGGCTCGGCGGCGGCGCGGTCGACCACGACGATCGACGCCAGCGCCGCCGACCACTCGCCGAGCTGCGCCGCCACCGGCACCGCCTCGTTCAGCCGGAAGACGTAGCCGTCGCGTTCGCCGCGGCCGCGCAGCCAGGCGGCGAGGATGATCGTGCCCTCCACGTCCTCGGGTTGGAGGGCTCGCGTGCCGGGCAGCGTCAGCTCGCTCTGCACGCGCGCCGCGAAGGCGGTCAGCTCGTCGACGGCGCGCGCCTCGGCGCGCGCGATCAGCCGGCCGTGAGCGACGGCGTAGAGCAGCGCCCGGCCGCCGTCCGCGGCCGGCTGCATGGCGACGAAGTGCTGGCGCTCGACGATCCAGCTCATGGTCCGCTGGCGACGCCGCATGCGCCGCACCAGCTCGAGGTCGCGCTGCAGCCGCGCCGCCGCCTCGAAGCGGTGCGCCGCGCTGTGCGCGTCGCGCCGCTGTTCGAGCTGGCGCTGCGCGGCGCCGATCTCGCCGTCGAAGAAGCGCGCCGCCGCCGCGACCTGCTGGGCGTAGGCGGCGCGGTCGACGCGCGCCGCGCAGGGCGCGCTGCAGGCGCCGATCTGCCCGTGCAGGCAGGGCGAGACGTCCGCCGACGGCCGCAGGCCGCCGGTGCAGGTGCGCAGGCGGAACAGCCGCGCCACCAGCGCCTGCGCCTCGACCGCGGCGAGGCGGCTGCGGAAGGGGCCGAAGTAGCGCCCGGCGCGGCCGGTCAGTCGGTTGACGACCGCCAGGCGCGGAAACGCGTCGCCGAGCATCAGCTTGAGGAAGGCGATCTGCGGCAGGTGCTTGCTGAGCCGGTTGTACGGCGGCTTCAGGCGGCGGATCTCGTCCGCCTCGCACAGCGAGGCTTCGAGCTCCGAGCCCGCCACCGCCACCTCGACGTCGGCGATGTGGCGGATCAGGTCGAGCACCTTGCCGCGGTGCGCCGCGGCGTTGGTCAGGTAGCTGCCGACGCGCTGGCGGAGATTCTTCGCCTTGCCGACGTAGAGCAGACGGCCGTCGGCGTCGCGGAAGCGGTAGATGCCCGGCGCGGTGGGCAGCGCCGCGACGCGCGCCCGCGGCAGGGCGCAGGCGAAGCGCCGGCCATCGCTGGCGCTGTGCTGCAGATCGAGCAGCTCCGCCACCCGCCGGACGCCGCGCCGGCGCGCCAGCTCGAGGAGCTGGAAGAGGATCTCGACCGTGATGCGCGCGTCGCCGAGGGCGCGGTGGCGGTCGACCAGCGGAATGCCGAAGTGCCCGCCCAGCGCGTCGAGCGACTTGCGCCGCACCTGCGGCAGAAGGCGACGCGCCAGGCGCAGCGTGCAGGCATGGGGCTGGTCGAACGTCGTGCCGGCCAGCGCCAGGCGGGCGGCGTCGAGGAAGCCGAGGTCGAAGCCGGCATTGTGCGCGACGAGGACGGCGCCGGCGGCGAAGTCGATGAAGCGCGGCAGCACCGCCGCGATCCCCGGCTGCCCCGCCAGCATCGCGTCGGTGATTCCGGTCAGCCCGGTGATGAACGGCGGCAGGCGGCGGCCGGGATGCACGAGCTGCGCGAAGCGGTCGACCACGCGCCCGCCCACGACCTTGAGGGCGCCGATCTCGATGATGCCGTGGCCGCGCGTCGGCGCGCCGCCGGTGGTCTCGAGATCCACCACCACCCAGGTGGCCGCGTCGAGCGGCTGCGCCAGGGCGGCGTGCGCGGTGGCGATCCAGCGGCCGGTCGCCTCGCTGTAGGCGAAACGGCCGTCGCCACCGAGCAGCGCCTGCAGGAAGCGCGGCCCGAGCTCGCGATCGGCGCCCGGCCGGGTGAAGACCAGATCCAGCAGCTCGCCGGCCGTCGCCCCGGACGGCCGCTCCATGAGGTAGCGGTGGACTTTCTCGCGCATGACCGGGCGCGGCCATAGCACGGCGCGAACAGAAAGCGAAAACGGACACTTCGCCGCGGCGAGGCGGAGGGGCCGAGCGTCGGCGAAGGATCCGCCCTCCCGGCGCGGCGCGGAGGCCAATCGCTCAGTGCGGGGCGGTGCCGGCGGTCTGCTGCAGGTACTCTTCGATGAAGGGATCGATCTCGCCGTCGAGCACGGCGTCGGCGTTGCCGATCTCCTTGCCGGTGCGGTGGTCCTTCACCAGGCGGTAGGGGTGGAGGACGTAGGAGCGGATCTGGCTGCCGAAGGCGATGTCCTTCTTGGTCTTGTTCATCGCATCGATCTGCTCGCGCTGCTTCTGCATCTCGAGCTCGTAGAGACGGGCGCGCAGGATCTTGAAGGCCATTGCCTTGTTCTTGTGCTGGGAGCGTTCGTTCTGGCAGGCGACGACGATGCCGGTGGGCATGTGCGTGATGCGCACGGCGGAGTCGGTCTTGTTGACGTGCTGGCCGCCGGCGCCGCTCGAGCGGTAGGTGTCGATGCGCAGGTCCTTCTCGTCGATCTCCACCTCCACGGCATCGTCGATCTCGGGATAGACGAACACCGAGGCGAACGAGGTGTGGCGGCGGGCGTTGGCGTCGAAGGGCGAGATGCGCACCAGCCGGTGCACGCCGACCTCGCTCTTCAGGTAGCCGAAGGCGTACGGGCCCTCGACGGTGAACGAGGCGCTCTTGATGCCCGCGCCCTCGCCGGGCTGCACGTCGACCAGCTCGGTCTTGTAGTCGTGGCGCTCGCACCAGCGCAGGTACTGGCGCAGCAGCATCTCGGCCCAGTCCTGCGCCTCGGTGCCGCCGGCGCCGGCCTGTAGCTGGACGATGGCGTTGCCCGGATCGTGCTCGCCGCCGAGCAGGCGCTGCAGGTCCATCTGGTGCAGCGCCTCTTCGATGCCGGCCAGCGTCTTCTGCGCTTCGGCGAGGGAATCGGCGTCACCCTCGGCGGCCATCTCGAGGTAGAGCTCCGCCTCCTCGAGCGCCTCGACCTGCTTGCGCCAGCCGGTGAGCGGCGCCGTCAGTTGCGCGCGCTCGCGGCTGACCGTCTGCGCCTTCTCGGGGTCGTTCCAGAAGTCGGGCTCGGACGAGATGGCGTCGAGCTCCTGAATGCGAGCCTCCCGTTTCGGGAGGTCAAAGATACCTCCCGAACGCCTGGAGGCGTTCGCGCAGGGCAGCGATGCGGTCCTTCAGCTCGGATGTTTCGATGGCCATGGTCGGGGAATGTAGCGGCTTTGCGCGCTGCGGTCGACGGCGTCCGGCGCGGCTATTTCTTGATCAGCTCGATGTCGAGCGTGACGTCGACGTCGTCGCCGACCACCACGCCGCCGCCGTCGAGCGCTTTGCTCCAGTTGAGGCCGAAGTCCTTGCGGTTGATGCGGGTGGTCGCGGTGCCGCCGAGCTTGGTGTTGCCGAACGGGTCCCGCATCGGCGTCGGCGAGCCCTCGACCTTCAGGGTCACCGGCTTGGTGACGCCGTGCAGCGTCAGATCGCCGCGCACCGCGTAGGCGCCGTCGCCCGCCTTCTCGATCGCCGTCGAGGTGAAGGTGATGGCGGGGAACGTGGCGACGTCGAAGAATTCGGGGCTGCGCAGGTGGTCGTCGCGCTTCTGGTTGCGGGTGTCGATGCCCTTGGCGTCGATCGAGGCCGTCACCGACGACTTGGTGAGGTCGCCGTCGTCGATCGTCACCGTGCCGGTCACCGGCCCGATGGTGCCGCGGACGGTCGACACCATGAGGTGCTTGATCGCGAACTGCGCGCTGCTGTGGTCGGGATCGATCTGCCAGGTGGCGGTACCGGCGAACGCCGGCGCGGCGAGCAGCAGGGCGAGGGCGCTGAGGCGGGCGATGCGATGCATGGACAGTCCTCCAGTCAGGGTCCCCGCCATGCTCCGGATTGCGCGCGCCGGCGCAAGGGCGGATTCCGTCGGGTCAGGGGCGGCGTTGGAACGCGAATCCGGCGGTGGTCGTGTTGGCCACCATCAGGATCTCCATCGGCGGCTCGGCAACGGCCGCGGACGGGTCGATGACCACCTCCCACGCCAGCCGCTCGCCGCCGCGCGGCGTTGCCGGCTCCAGGCGGGCGCGCGGATTCACCGCCTGCGCCATGGCGTCGAGGGCGGGCAGCGACTGCTCGCCGAGCAGCGCGTACCAACTGTACGGATCGCCCTCGCGCAGCGCCTCCGAGTCCATCACCGCCAGCCGGCCGCCGGCGATGCCGACGTCCAGGTACTCCGGGACGAACGCCGGGTGGAGGGCGAGGACGCGGCTGATCGCCTCCACGTCGTCGCCGGCGATGCCGAGGGCGCGGCGCAGTCGGCTCGCCGCCACGGCGCCGGCGCCCATCCACTGCGCGGCGGCGATGCGCTGCGCGGTGGCGTCGTCGGCGCGCTCGGCGATGGCGATCATCAGCGACCGCACCAGCAGGTGGTTCTGTGCCAGGAGCTCGCGGCAGACGCGGCGCAGCGCCGTGCGCGACAGCCGCTCGAGGACGAACTCCGGATCGAACGCGCCGCGGTAGTCGTTCCAGCCGCTGCCGTCGTCGGCGGGCAGGGGGCTGAAGCGGAAGCGCGCCAGCCGCGACGCGCCGACCCGGCGGGTGATGGCGGCCTCCACCACCGGCTCGACCTCGGGATCGATCACCACCTCCCAGTGGCAGTGCGGCAGGCGATCGGCCGGCACGCGCGGTGGCCGGTGCCGCGGACGGCAGCGCGCCCGGGGATTGCTCGCCACCGCGCTGGCGTCGAACGTCGGATCCTCGATGGCGTGACACATCGAGCGCACCGCGGCGTCGCCGTACTGCTCCACTTCGAGCAGCGCGCCGCAGTGCGGCAACCAGAACTCGCCGCGCTGCGGGGTCTCGAGCCGGTAGCGGACGTCCATGTACTGGTGCGGGAATCCGACGTCGAGCTGAAACCCCTTGAAGATGGTCTCGACCGTGTCCCCGGCGAAACCCATCTCGCGCTGCATGCGGCGGGTGTAGACCGGGCTCGCGCCCATCCACTCGTCGATGGCGACCGCCTCGCGCGCCGCGGCGCCGAGCTGCAGGTGCACGTGCGGCAGGGCGGCGCGATTGAGGAGGTGCCCGAACAACAGGTACTCGCGCCCGAGGGCCGCGAGCTCGCCGTGGCTGAGGCGATCGGCGTCGATCATCTTGCCGTGCGCTGCCGGGTCGGCGGCGGCGAAGAGCGGCGCTCGGGCGCGCTCACTCGCTGATGGTGACGCGCAGGACCTTCACCGGCGTGGTCGGCCGGTCGTTGGCATCGGTCGGCGTCGATTCGATCTGCCGCACGACCTCCATGCCGCTGGTCACCTTGCCGAACACCGGGTGCTTCGACTGGCCGGGCGTGAACCAGTCGAGGTAGGCGTTGTGCTTGGTGTTGATGAAGAACTGCGCGCCGCCGCTGTTGGGCCGTCCGGTGTTCGCCATCGACAGCGTGCCGATCTCGTTCGAGGCCCTGAAGGCCGGCGGATGCTCGTCCTGGATGGTGCCGAGCGGCGAACCGCCCATGCCGCAGCGCGGGCTCTTCGGATCGCGGCTGTTCTCGCAGCCGAACTGGATCATGAAGTCCTTGATCACGCGGTGGAAGTGCAGGCCGTCGTAGAAGCCCTGCGTGGCCAGCGCGATGAAGTTGCCGGCGGTGATCGGCATCTGGTCGCGGTAGATCTCGGCGCTGAAGGAGCCGAGCGAGGTGTCGAAGGTCGCGGTGGGATTCGCCATCGTTCGTCGCTAGCGCGCGCGTGCCGTCGCCGCAAGCCGCCGGGCGACGGTCACGGCGCGCGGCGCAGCGAGGCCGCGAGGGCGGCGACCAGGATCGGCAGCGCCACCAGCACCGCGTAGTGTTCGGGGGGGTGATGGGCGGCGCCGCCGGTGAAGACCCAGCCGTTGAGGGCGTGCAGCGTCCGCTCGAGGATCGCCAGCGCCAGTAGCAGCGGCACCAGCTCGCGGTAGCGCAGGGAGACGATGAGGGCGGTGAGCCCGAAGGCGATCTGGGTCGCCCCCGCCCAGGCGAAGACGGCGACGATGACCCGGCCGTTCTGGCTCAGGTCGATGCCGGCGATGCTGCCGGCCCCGCCGTCGGGCAGGAAGGTGTGGATGCAGCCGGGGAGCAGCGACAGGACGCCGAAAGCGGTGAGGACGTAGGCGGCGACCGGCGAGCCCGCATAGCGCCCGTTGGTGCTCGGCGGCAGCAGCGGCATCGCGGCTCAGGCGCCCGCGGCGACGCGGTGCAGGAGGTCGGCGATCGCCTCGGGCGCATCCTCCTGCAGGAAGTGTCCGGCGTTGGCGATGGTCACGTGCGCCTGCCCTCGGGCGCCCGGGATGCGCTCCTGGAAGACCCGCTCGCCGCCGCGCGTCACCGGGTCGGCGTCGCTGAAGGCGGTGACGCAGGGCCGCGTGAACTGCTCGAGCACCCGCCAGGCGGCCTGGTTCTCGGCCACCGAGGGATGCTGGGGGGTGATCGGAACGAGGGTGGGGAAGCGCCGCGCACCGGCCTTGTAGCGCTCCTCGGGGAACGGCGCCTCGTAGGCGGCGCGCTCGGCGGCGGTCAGCGGACGCCGGCAGCCCATCGCGATGATGTTGCCGACCGGCAGCTCGGGCACCGACTGGCTGAAGTCGAGCCACGCCTTGAACGCGTCGCCGAAGCCGGTGCCGACCGGCAGCCCGGTGTTGGCGACGACGAGGCGGGCGAAGCGCTCCGGGAACGCGGCCACCAGGCGCAGGCCGATGAGGCCGCCCCAGTCCTGGCCGAAGATCGTGATCCGCTGCAGGTTCAGCGCCAGCAGCCAGTCGCTCATCCACCGCACATGCCGCTCGTAGGTGTAGTCGGCGGCGGCGCTCGGCTTGTCGGAGCGACCGAAGCCGATCAGGTCCGGCGCCACGACGCGGTGCCCGGCGGCCGCCAGGCGGGCGATGATGTGGCGATAGAGGAACGACCACGACGGTTCGCCGTGCATGAGCAGGATGGGCGCCGCCTCGCGCGGCCCTTCGTCGATGTAGGCGATGCGCAGCGCCGTGCCGTCCGCGTCGTGGATCTCGCGGTAGCGCGGCGCGAAGGGAAAGTCGGGCAGATCGCGAAAGCGCGACTCCGGGGTTCGCAACACGTCCATGATTGGCCTCGATGTGGCAGAAATAAGTTCACCACGGAGGCACGGAGACACGGAGGGTACCGCGTCGGGCTGGCTGGTTGGTGGGAATCCGTACGGTCATTGCTGATGGGGTTGGGATCCCGGCCCCGTGCCCCTCATTCTCCGGGCTGTTCCGCGTCTCCGTGCCTCCGTGGTGAGAGTGCTTTTGTCAGCCCTCGCCGATGTCGCAAAAGTGGCACCACCAGTGCCACTATGTCAATCGACGCGACCGCGGCTGATCGCCTGCAGGGCCGCGCGGCCGTGACGCTCGCCGCCGGCGGCCGCGTCAGGCGGCGAGCTGGCGCAGCAGCGCGCGCTGCCTGGCGAACATCCGCCGCGCCTCGGCGGGCGAGCGTTCGTGATCGTAGCCGAGGAGGTGGAGGATGCCGTGGGCGAGGAGGACGCGCACCTCGTCGGCGGCGGTGGCGCCGCGCGCCGCGGCCTGGCGCGCGGCGGTGTCGAGCGAGATCACGACATCGCCCAGCACGTCGGCGTGGACCGCGGCGTCCTCCCCCTCGCGCAGGGCGAAGGCGAGGACGTCGGTGGGCCGATCCTTGCGGCGCCAGTCGCGATTCAGCGCCTGCATCTCGGCGTCGCCGACCAGGGCGATGCTGAGCTCGCCGGTGACGCCGAGCAGCGCGAGCGCGCGCCGGGCGTCGCGCCGCACGGCGGCGGCGCGGACGCCGGGAACGCGGCGGCGGGCGACCAGGCTGACCGTCGCCGCCGGCATCGATCGACGCGGCGTCGGCGACGTCACTTGTACGCGCCGCCGGTCGCCGCCTTCCACTCGCCGATCACCTGGTCGGTCTCGACCCGATTGTAGATGTCCTCCTGGAACGAGAACTGGCCGTTGCCGGCGTACTCCATGGCGGTGAAGCCGGCGAACTCGAAGTGGGAGCCGTCGGCGCGGCGGCCGGGCAGGCGGTTGAGCCACTTGTGCACGACGCGGTTGCCGTCGATGCACACCCACTCGACCGGATAGGTCCAGCCCTTGCAGTACGCCATCACCGGCACCAGCCAATCGAGGATCGCGGCGCGGCCGCGGAAGATGCCGTAGTGGTGCTCGTGGTAGACCGCGTCCTCGGTGAACGTGTTGCCGAAACCGGCCCAGTCGTCGGCGTCCTGCAGGGCCATGCGCCGCTGCCAGGCGGCATGGATCTCCTCGCGGCTGAAGGTGCTCATGGGGTGTCGTCCTCCGGCGCCACTTGGTCGCCGCTCCATGCGGCGACGGCTGCATCGTTCACGTCGAAATGGCCGCGATCCCCGACGGTCGTGAATCGGCGGCGGTGGCGCGCCGCCGCGTCGACCATGGATGGCTCCTCCGTGGCTCCCGCCATCGCCCGCCCCGCCGCCGTTCGTCAAGCGCGGCGCGCGCCGGGCGCGGCGGCTACTGGGCGCCGGCGGTGGTTTCCGCCCGGTCGTAGGCGGAGATGATGTCGCGCACCAGGCGGTGGCGGACGACGTCGCGCTCGTCGAACTGGCAGAAGCGGATGCCGTCGACGCCGTGGAGGATCTGCGCCGCATGCTTGAGGCCGGACGGCTTGCCCGACGGCAGGTCGATCTGGGTGACGTCGCCGGTGATCACCGCCTTCGAGCCGTAGCCGAGGCGGGTGAGGAACATCTTCATCTGTTCCGGCGTCGTGTTCTGCGCCTCGTCGAGGATGACGAACGAATCGTTCAGCGTCCGGCCGCGCATGAAGGCCAGCGGCGCGACCTCGATGGCGCCCTTCTCGAGCATCTTGCGCGCCCGGTCGAAGTCGACCATGTCGTGCAGCGCGTCGTAGAGCGGCCGCAGGTACGGGTTCACCTTCTCCGCCAGGTCGCCGGGCAGGAAGCCGAGCTTCTCGCCCGCCTCCACCGCCGGCCGGGTGAGGATCATGCGGGCGAAGTTGTCGCGCATCAGCGCCGCCACCGCCATCGCCATCGCGAGATAGGTCTTGCCGGTGCCGGCGGGGCCGATGCCGAAGACGATGTCGAAGTGGCGGATGGCGTCGATGTACGCCTTCTGCGCCACGCTCTTCGGCGTCACCACCCGCTTGTGGGCGGTGATGTAGATCGAGTCGAGGAAGATGTCCTTGAGCGTGGCGCCGCGGTCGCGCGACAGGATGCGCACCGCGTAGTCGACGTCGCTGGCGTAGATCGGATAGTCGCGTTCGATCAGGCCGTAGAGCTCCTTCAGTACCCGCCCCGCCAGCTCGCGCTCGATCGCGTCGCCCTCGATGATCAGCGTGCGGTCGCCGAGCCCGATGCGGACACCGATCGCCTTCTCGACCGCCTTGATGTGCTCGTCGTGGTGACCGAGCAGGTCGTGGAACCTGTGGTGATCGGCGAACTGGACTTCGAGCGTGTCGGACATCTTTCACCGCAGAGACGCAGAGGCGCGGAGATGCGGAGCTGCGCCGGAGGCTGCCCGTCTCTGCGCCTCTGCGGTGAAGAACCGTGTCACGAGACCAGCTCGACGGCGCGCTGCAGCGCGGCGTCGATCTTCGACGCATCGCTGCCGCCGGCCTGGGCGAGCTCGGGGCGGCCGCCGCCCCTGCCGCCGACGATCGGGGCGATCTCGCCCACCAGCTTGCCGGCGTGCACCTGGCCGGCGAGGTCCTTGGTGACCGCCGCGAGCAGGCGCACCTGCCCGTCGTGGGCGCCGGCGAGGACGACGATCCCGGAGCCGAGCCGCTCGCGGAGCTGGTCGGCGAGCTCGAGCAGGCGCTTCGGATCCGACTCGTCCACCCGCGCCGCGATCACCGTGCGGCCCTTGATGGTCTGCGCCCGCGACAGCAGGTCGCCGGACTGACTGCCGGCCACCTGGCGCTGCAACTGCTGGAGCTGGCGTTCGAGCTGCTTCTGCTGCGCCAGCAGGCGCTCGACGCGCTCGGCGACGTCCTCCTCGCTGCCGCGCAGCAGCTCGCCGAGCCTGCGCAGCGACTGCTCCGAGGCGCGCACCCATTCGAGCGCGCCGATCCCGGTGATCGCCTCGATGCGGCGCGTGCCGGCGGCGACGCCGGCCTCGCCGCGCAGCTTGAAGAGGCCGATGTCGCCGGTGCGCCGCACGTGCGTGCCGCCGCACAGCTCGGTGGAGAAGTCGCCCATCCGCACCACCCGCACGCGGTCGCCGTACTTGTCGCCGAAGAAGGCGAGGGCGCCGGCCTTGATGGCGGCGTCGTAGGCCATCTCCTCGACCGTCACCTCGGCGTTCTCGCGGATGTGCGCGTTGACCTCGTCCTCGATGCGCCGCAGCGCCGGCTCGTCGATCGGCGTCGGTTGCGTGAAATCGAAGCGCAGGCGGTCGGGGGCCACCAGCGACCCGGCCTGGCGGACCTGGTCGCCGAGCACGCGCCGCAGCACGCCGTGCAGGATGTGGGTGACCGAGTGGTTCAGGCGCGTCGCCTCGCGGCGCTCGCGGTCGACCAGCAGGCGCGCCGTCTGGCCGGTCCGCAGCGCGCCGCGCACCACCGTGCCGACGTGCACGGTGAGGTCGGCCCGCGGTTTCAGGGTGTCGGTGATCTCCACCAACGCCCCGTCGGCGGTCTCGATGACGCCGCGGTCGCCGACCTGGCCGCCGGACTCGCCGTAGAAGGGGGTCTCGGCGGCGACGACGTGCACGGTCTCGCCGGCGCGCACTTCGTCGCGCGCCTCGCCGTCAACCGCCAGGGCGGCGATCGGCGACTCGTAGTCGTAGACGCGATCGCCGACGAAGCGCGACGAGGCGGCGCTGCCGACGATCTGGCCTTCGCCGGCGGCCTTGCGGGCGTCGCGGGCGCGCTGCTTCTGGGCCGCCATCGCCGCCGTGAAGCCGGCCTGGTCGACGGTGATGCCGTGATCGCGCAGGATGTCCTCGGTCATGTCGACCGGAAAGCCGTAGGTATCGTAGAGCTTGAAGGCGACGTCGCCGGGCAGGACCGTCTGCCGCGCCTTCTGGAGCGCGGCGCGCTCCTGGGCGAGCAGGGCGAGGCCGCGGTCGAGCGTTTCGGCGAAGCGCTCCTCCTCGCTGCGCACGACCTCCTCGATGTAGGCGCGGCGCTCGACCAGCTCCGGGTAGGCGCCGCCGAGGACGGCGCAGACCGGCTCCGACATCGCGTAGAGGAACGGCTGCTCGAAGCCGAGGACGCGGGCGTGCCGCGCGGCGCGGCGCAGGATGCGGCGCAGCACGTAGCCGCGACCCTCGTTTCCCGGCACGACGCCGTCGGCGATCATGCAGTTGAGGGCGCGGCTGTGGTCGGCGATGACGCGCATCGCCAGGTCGCTCTCCTCGTCGGCGCCGTAGCGGCGACCGGCTCGCTCCTCGGTGAAGGCGATGAGGCGGCGGAAGAGGTCGGTGTCGTAGTTCGAGGCGACGTGCTGGAGGACGGCGGTGACGCGCTCGAGGCCCATGCCGGTGTCGACGTGCTTGCTCTTCAGCTCGACCAGATCGCCGTTCGCCTGCCGGTCGTACTGGATGAACACCAGGTTCCACAGCTCGATGAAGCGCGAGCAGCCGACGTTCACCGCGCACTGGTGGCCGGCGACGTGCTGCTTGTCGCAGGCCGCCGGGCCGCGGTCGATGTGGATCTCCGAGCACGGGCCGCACGGACCGGTGTCGCCCATCTCCCAGAAGTTGTCCTTCTCGTCGAAGCGCAGGACCTGCGCCGGGTCGATGTCGGTCTCGCGCTTCCACAGCGACTCGGCTTCGTCGTCGGTGCGGAAGACGGTCGCCCACAGCTTGTCCTTGGGCAGCTTCCAGACGTCGGTGAGCAGCTCCCAGGCCCAGGCGATCGCCTCCCGCTTGTAGTACTCGCCGAACGACCAGTTGCCGAGCATCTCGAACAGCGTGTGGTGGTACGTGTCGCGCCCCACCTCCTCGAGATCGTTGTGCTTGCCGCTCAGCCGCAGGCACTTCTGCGCGCTCGCGGCGCGCGGATTGGCGCGCTGTTCCTGGCCGAGGAAGACGTTCTTGAACTGCACCATGCCGGCGTTGGTGAACAGCAGGGTCGGGTCGTTGCTCGGCACGATCGAGGAGCTGCGCACCAGCTCGTGCCCGCGGGCCCGGAAGAACTCGAGAAAACTGCTGCGAACCTCGGCGCCGGTCATCATCGGAGGCACGCTAGAGCCGGGTCGGAGGGAATTCAACGGGGCGCCACGGGTGGACACGGATGGCCACCGATGAACACGGATCCACGAAGAGCACGAACCCCGCCTCCTCACCCCCCCAATGCCACGAAGCCCCGCCCAACCCCGGGAGAATGGGACGGGTGGAGTGGGGATTCGTGTTCTTCGTGGCTTCGCCGGCCGGCGGCGGTGCTGACATTGGTCATGGCGGACCGGCCGCTCCGCTGCTTGAGATCCCTCGATGGCAGCAGGGCGATCGAACCATCGCCTGTCGCGGCGGGCGGCGGCGCGGGCGGTGCTCGAGCGCTTCGATCCCGCCGCCGCCGACCTGTGGATGGGCCGGGTGCGAGCGGTCCTCTGGCCCTACTTCCGGCCGCAGTTGATCGGCACCGAGCATCTGCCGACGGGGCGGGCGCTGCTCATCGGCCGCCATTCCGGCGTCATTCCCTACGATGCGGCGTGCGCCATGGCGGCCATCCACGAAGCCACTGGTCGGGTGTGTCGCGCCTTCGGCGACCGTTTCTTCGCCCTCATCCCCGGCATGGAACGGTTGCTCAATCGCTGTGGCGCCGGCATCGCCGATCCGGCCGTGGTCGAGGCGGCGCTGCGCGAGGAGCACGCGGTCCTGGTGTTCCCGGGCGGCACGCTCGACATGCAGCGACCGTACCTGAGCGACGCCTATCGGGTCGTCCCCCACCGCGGCTTCGCGCCCGGCCACGGCGGCTACGTCAAGCTGGCGCTGCGCACCGGCGCGCCGATCGTGCCGCTGGCGGTGGTCGGCGCCGAGGAGGCGCACGTCCTGCTCGGCAATTGGGCGGCCGGCGCCCGCCTGCTGGGAACGCCGCTGCTGCCATTCGTGCTCTTCCCGCTGCCCCTGCCGGTGAAGCTCTACCTCCGCCTCGGCCGGCCGATCCACCTGCGCGGCACGCCGGCCGACGCCGCGCGGCAGGATCGCGTCGACGCGCTCAACCGGGTGGTGCAGCGCCGCCTGCAGCGCCTGATCGACGACACCGTGCGGCGCCGGCGCGGCATCGTCTTCAGCCGCTTCGATCAACGAGGAACCCGATGACCACGCCGCCGCGCCGCATCCGCTTCGGCATCCAGACCGGACAGCAGTTCGCGAGCTGGCCGGAGATCGTCCGCGTCTGGCAGCGCGCCGAGGCGCTCGGGTACGACACCGCCTGGACCTACGACCACTTCGTCGCCGTGATGATGGATCCGTACGATCCCTGCCTCGAGGCCTGGACCTGCCTGGCGGCGCTGGCGGTGCAGACGACGCGGATCCGCATCGGCGCCCTGGTGACCGGCAACACCTACCGCCATCCGGCGATCCTGGCCAAGATGGCGACCACCGTCGACGTCATCAGCGGCGGCCGCCTCGAGCTCGGCATCGGCGCCGGCTGGTACGAGCCCGAGCACGCCATGTTCGGCCTCCGCTTCGGCAGCGCGCGCGAGCGCTGCGAGCGCCTCGACGAGGCCCTGACGGTCATCCGCGCCCTCTGGAGCGAGCGCCAGGCGAGCGTCAGCGGCCGGCACTACCAGTTGCGGGGCGCGGTCGCCGAGCCCAAGCCGGTGCAGCGTCCGCACCCGCCGATCACCGTCGCCGGCAGCGGCGAGCGGCGCCTGCTGCCGATCGTCGCCCGCCACGCCGACGCCTGGAGCGGCTTCGGCTCGCCGGCGGTGTGCCGGCGCAAGATCGAGATCCTGCGCCGCTGCGGCGACGCGATCGGGCGTGACGTCGACGCGATCGAGAAGGGCGTGCTGTTGCCGGCGCAGATCACCGACGACCTCGCCACCGCCGCGCCGCTGATCCAGGGCTACGCCATGTACCAGGGCATCGCGGAGGACGAGGCCCGCGACTGGATGCTGCTCGGCAGCGCCGACGAGATCTCCCGCCACCTCGAGTCCTTCGTCGCCGCCGGCGTCAGCCACTTCGTGCTGACGCTGTCGCCCTACAACTTCGACGTCTTCGAGCGCTTCGCCGCCGAGGTGATGCCGCGTTTCCGCTGACGGCGGCCCGGCCGGCGGTCGCGCGGGCGCGGCGGCGGTGCTAGCGTTGCAGGCCACGCCCATGCGCATCGGCCGGTCGCTTCCGCCCTCCTCCCCGCACCGCGCCGCGCCGCCGGAGCGCCGCTGGTGAGTCCCGCCCCGTCGCCGCGCCCGCGGCGCTCTCTCTGGAGCATCTGGGCGCCGCTGCCGCTGCTGGTGCTGGTCCTGCTCGACTGGACCTTCCCGCTCTACTTCTGGCGCATTCCGAAGATCACCGGGCGCGCCGCCGATTACGGCTACCAGTTCCTCTACGACGTCTCGCGGATGGGCCCCAAGGCGGAGGGCGCGGTCCGCATCCTCGCCTGCGGCAGCTCGGTGGCCGGCGCCTTCGACCCGGCGCAGGTGCAGGGCCTGTTGCAGGCGCGCTTCCCGGACGTCCCGATCGATGTCCAGCGCCTGCTCAAGCCGAGCATGAAGCCGTCCGACTACCGGCTGTTCCTGCGCAGCGAGCTGTCGACGCTGCAGCCGGACATCGTGCTCCTGATGGTCAACCTGCAGGACTTCCTCCACTCCAACTTCGAGCGCGAGATCCGGCCGGACGTGCAGGCCGTCCTGCCGCCCTGGCCGACGTTGCGCGAGCGCTATCCCCACATCCCGCTCTCCGATTCGCTCGCCCTGCTGCTCGCCTCGGGGAGCAACTTCTTCCGCTATCGCCAGCCGCTGCGCTCGAGCATCGAGGATCACGCCCGCGCCCTGGTGAGCTGGGCGCGCAGCCCCGCCGTGTCCGGGGGCTACGGCGTCTACCCGGACGGCTACGCCCGCCGACGGTTCGGCATCCCCGTGCAGCGCGGCAAGCCGCTCGATCTCGACTACTTCATCGATCCGGCCTGGATTGCCCAGCGCGGCGCGGTGCGGCTCGACTTCCGCCTCGGCCGGACGTCGCTGGCCACGCGCAGCGAAACGACTCCCGGCTGGAAGACGGTGCACCTCGACCTGCCCGGCGACGGCACCGCCGTGCTGCAGGTGAGCAGCGACAGCGCGTGGAACCGACGCGCCGCCGGTCTCGCCGACGACCTGCGCCTGCTCGGCGTGCGGCTGCGCGCCGCGCCCGGCGCTCCGCCCGACGGCGGACCGCAGCCGTTCCACTATCCGCCCACCGACCAGCGCGACCTCGACGCATTCCTCCGCATGGGCGGCGCCACCGGCGCCGCCTACGCCGAACGCTGGCAGGCGGCGCTGGCGCGCGACGACGACTTCGGCGGCCGCCTGCGCGCCTGGCGCGACACCCGCCTGGCGCTGCGCGACACGCCTTTCGCGCCGACCGACGAGTTCCGCGAGCTCGCCGGCATGGTCGACGAGCTCGCCGCCCAGGGCACGGCGGTGATCCTCGTCAACACGCCCGAGAACCCGCTGATGACCGAGTACCAGCACGGCGCGTACTACCAGGGCTACCGCGACTTCTTCCGCCGCCTCGCCGAGGCGCATCCGGGAGTCTGGTTCGTCGATCTGCTGGACAGCCTGCCGGCGCAGGACTTCAACGATCTCATGCACGCGACCTACATCGGCGTGATCACGCTCGGCCCCACGTACGCCGACGTCATCGCCGAGGTGATGCGCGCCCGCGGGCTCGCGCCCGCGTCTCCGCCCTGACGCCCCTCCTCCGGCCGAGGTCAGAAGCGGACGTAGATGAACTGCTTGGCGCCGGTCTCGCCCCAGAGGAGGATGGCGAAGCCGAGCGTCGCGTACGCCGCCCAGCGCGCCCAGCCGGGCGCCGCCTGCAGCACCGCCGGCACCTGGCCGCGCCGTTGCAGCAGGTGGACCGTCTCCATGACGATCAGCGCGAAGACGATCAGCGGCACGTCCGCCGCCGACCAGGCGAGCCCGCGCACGCCGATGCCGTGCGGGGCGCCGACGCCGAGCAGCGGCCCGCAGAGGCCGGCCGCGGCGCGTTGCAGGACCTGCCAGGCGGCGGCGACGGAGTCGGCGCGGAAGAAGACGAACGACGCCACCACCATGTTGAAGGTGATCAACGGCCCGCTGATGCGGTGCGCCCGGGCCAGCCACGGCGCGCCGCGCAAGCGCTTGGTGCGGGTGCGCAGCGTCAGCGAGGAGCCGATCAGATACGCCGCGTGGATCAAGCCGAAGACGACGTACGTCAGGCGCGGCCCGTGCCAGACGCCGATCGCCAGCATGTTGATCGTCAGGCTGGCGATCAGGCCGGCCTGTCCCCAGTTCCGCAGCGCCATGCGCAAGGGCGTGAAGACGTACTCGCCGAGCCAGGAGGTCAGCGTCATGTGCCAGCGCCGCCAGAAGTCCTGGATGTTGTCGGCGTAGAACGGCGAGTCGAAGTTCGGCGGCGACCGCAGGCCGAACAGGCGGGCCGAGCCGATGGCGATGTCGGTCAGACCGGAGAAGTCGGCGTACAGTTGGATGGCGAAACCATACGTGGCCAGCGCGACCACGCCGCCCGAGAACTGCTGCGGCGCGGCGAAGACCTGGTCGACCATCACCCCGAGCCGGTCGGCCAGCACCAGCTTCTTGAACAGTCCGAAGAGGATGAGCTGGAAGGCGCTGCCGACCACCGCCGGCCGCGGTCGCCGCAGCGGCTCGATCTGGGCGAGAAAATCGCCGGCGCGTTGGATCGGACCGCTGAGGATCTGCGGAAAGAAGGCGGCGTAGGTGGCGAGGGAGGTGAAATGGCGGCACGGCTCCAGCCGCTGCCAGTACACGTCGACCACGTAGCTGATCAGCTTCAGCGTGTAGTAGGAGATGCCGACCGCGCCGGCGAACTGCGCGATCACCGCGCCGCCGAACGTCGAGCCGCCGAGCCACCCGCCCGTCGCGGCGTCGACGCCGCTCAGGTACTTGAACGCGAGCAGCGGCAGGAGCAGCACCGCCAGGCCGATCCGCAGGGTCGCCAGCCGCGCCGCCTCGTCGGTCTGCCGGTGCAGGCGGTGGCCGACGGCGTAGGCGGCGCCGCTGACGCCGAGCAGCAGCGCCGCGAAGGGCACGCTCCAGGTGCAGTAGAACGCGTATGAGGCGACGAGCAGGATGGCGCGCCGCCAGGCGAGCGGCGCCAGGTGGTAGGCGATCGCCGTCAGGGCGAGGAACGCCCCGTAGGCGAGCGAGTTGTACAGCACCCCCGCGGCCCGCCGCTGCCAGCTAGCCCAGCTTGCTGCCGATCAGGGCGATGAATTCGCCCACGTTGGCGAGCGCGCTCACTTCCTTGGTGGTGAACTTGACCCGAAAGGCGCGCTCCACCGCCACGATCAGGTTGATGTGATTGAGCGAGTCCCACTCCTCGACGTCCTTGGCCGTCATGGCGTCGTGGATCTCGATCGTGTCGTCGTCGAACACCTCGCGGAAGATCGCGGTCAGCCGCGTCGTGATCTCAGTGCGCTCCATCGCTCGTCCCGCTCCCGGCCGACTCCACCGCCACCATCGGCACCTCGCGCGGCGCGTAGGCCGCGACGTCGAGTTGCCAGGTCGCCTCTCCCGTCGGGCTCTCGTCGACCTTGTCGAACCCGAACTGGGCGTAAAACTCCCGCACCATGCCGTTCTTCGCCGTCGGCAGGTAGCGACCGATCACCGTCCGGTAGCCGTGCGCGCGGGCCCACTCGACGACCCGGTTCATGGCGAACGCCTCCACCCCGCGTCCCAGCACCCGGCAGCTCATGAGCCAGGCATCGATCACCAGCGCATCCGGCCGGCGCTCGAGGATGACGACCGAGATCAGGCCGTTGTCGCCGAAGCGGTCCGTCAGCTTCGCGTACCACGGCACCCAGGTCGCGTCGTCCGCCATCATGGCGCGGCACTCGGCCAGGTTGTACCGCCGGGTGGTCAGGTTGAACTGGTTGCTGCGTTGCAGCAGTTGGACGATGCGCGTCAGGTGCAGCTCGTCGAAGGGCGCCAGGGTGATGCGCATGTCGAGCGAGCGCAGGTAGGCGCCGAGGTCGGTGGCTTCGCTCTCGAGGCGCTGGCGCTCGGCGTTGGCGCGGTACAGGTCGGCGCGGCGGCGATCCTCGTCGGAGAACGACGTCGCCTCGAAGAGATTGAGCTCGGCCAGGACGCGGACGTAGTCGGAGGCGTCCTCCGGCAGCTCCGGCACGATCACCTCGGGCAGCTCGGCGCGCACCAGGTTGCGCTCGAACGGGTTGTCGTCGACGAACACCATGCTGTCGAAACCGATGTTGAGGGTCTCGCGGATGCGACGGATGTTGTCCGGCTTGGGGTTCCAGTTGGCGACGAAGACCGCGAGGTCCTCCTCGCGCAGCACCATCTCGGGGTGGCTGCGGAACGGCTCGAGCGCCGTGGCGTGGTCGTTCTTGCTGCACACCGCCAGGATGATGCCGCGGCGCTTCAGCTCGCGCAGGTAGAACTGCAGCCGGTGGTACGGTTCGCCGTCGCCGTAGGGCCCGATGGCGATGCCCTCGAGCCCGTCGTCGCCGACCACCCCTCCCCACAGCGTATTGTCGAGATCGAGCACCAGGCACTTGACCACGTGCCCGAGGCTGGCGAGGACGATGTCGGCGATGTTCTGCGCCACCAGCGGCAGGTGGTCGAAGGCGCAGAAGGCCTTGTAGAGCGTCCACATCCGCTCGTCGCACCACTGCCGGCGGCCGACGTAGGAGGCCAGCGCCTCGACGTCGTTGATCAGCACGTGGGGGCGCTCGCGCGCCAGCGCGGTGAGGCGCGCGTTGAGCGCGGCGACGACGGCGTACAGCGACTCCGCCACCTTGTGGTCGAAGTTGCCGAACTGGCGCTCGTACGGCAGCACGTAGGTCGACTGCAGCACCAGGGCCGGGCACCGGCCGGCGAGCGTGTCCCACAGCCCGGCGAGCCGCTGCGCCACCTCGTCCGCGAACCCGGCGCGCTCGCCCGGGCTGCCGTAGTACTTCAGGCGCAGGGCGTTGGTGCTGTTGAGGATGACGACGACCTCGGGGCGGAACGCGTAGAGCGCCGAGCCCGGGTCGAGGATCGCGAGCTCGGTCGTATCGTACTCGCCGAGGTGGATCTCGGCGCGCACCCGATGCTGGGCCAGCAGCACCTCGAGCAGCGGCGCGAGCTGCGGCACCGCCGCGTCCGACAGCACGGCGATCCGGACGGTGCGCGTGCAGGTCGAGAAGTCGAGCGTCCGCCGCGCCTTCACCAGCGCGCCGTAGTCGAGATGGGTGGCGTCGTGCCTCAGCACGCCTGGCCTCCGGCGACCGGCAGGTTGACGCCGGTGATGTAGCTCGCCGCGGGCGACAGCAGGAAGGCGATCACGCCGGCGACCTCGGCGGGCGTCGCCAGGCGTTCCATCGGCAGGGTCGCGGCGAGCTCCTCGACGAAGCGCTCCGGCAGGTCGGCGTTGAACGCCGTGGCGGTCATCGACGGCGCGACGGCATTGACCCGCACGCCGTGGCGGACGAGCTCGACCGCCATGGCGCGCGTCAGGCCGAGCAGCGCGTACTTCGCGCTCACGTAGGCCGCCTGCTTGGCCGGGGGCATGCCGAGGGTCACCGACGACAGCACGGTGACGATCGCGCCGGGCGCGCCGCGCGCCTTGAGCTGGCTGGCCAGCGCGCTCGACAGCGTCAACACGCCGCGCAGCGCCTCGGCCTGATAGGCGATGAACGCCTCGGGGTCGGTCTTCAGCAGCAGCCGGCGCGGGCTGGGCCGGGCGGCATTGTTGACCAGCGCGTCGAACGGCTCCTCGCGCAGCAGGGCGGCGAGCGCCGCCAGCGAGGCCGGATCGCCCTGGTCGTAGTGCCGGGCGCGCGCGCCGGTGGCGTCCTGCAGCGCCTCCGCCGACTCCCGGCCACGGCAGTAGGTGAACAGCACGTCGTGCCCCTGCCCGGCGAGATGGCGCACCGTCGCGGCGCCGATGCCGCCGCTGCCGCCGGTGACCGCGACCCGCATCAGAGCAGCCCCACCTGGACCTTCGCCCGCGCCGCGACCCGGCCGCGGGTGACGTTGGTCAGCACCAGGTCCATCGCCACCACCCGCACCGCCTCCACCACCTGCGTGACCGTGGCGGCGATCTCGATCTCGTCGCCGACGTGCGACGGGCTCTTGAGCTGGGTGTGCACGGAGTGCAGCAGCGTCCGTTCGCCCGGAAAGTGCATGCCGACGAAGTGCGAGATGAACCCGGCGAGGATCATGCCGTGCGCCACCTTCTCCGGGAAGCCGTGCGCCCGCGCCGCCGCGTCGTCGACGTGCAGGGCGTTGGCGTCGCCGAAGGCGGCGAGGAAGTGCGCATGGACGGCCGGCGTGATGCGGTAGCTGCGGTTGGTCCGGTGGCCTTCGACGATGCCGCGCAGGGCGACCTCGGGTCCGCTCATGACGGCGTTCACGGCGGCGTCGCCACCGGGATCAGCGACCGCACGACGGGTGGCCGCGGAGGATACGGCCGCGTCCAGCTCGCCGCCGCGCAGCCAGCGGCCATCCCCACGGACAGCCCGGAAGTGGTGGTGAATCCCATGATCGGCAGTATCGGATGCGCGGTTCTCGGCTCCGCGAGCGCGGCAGAAAAGTTGTACCCCGCGCCAACTGGCGCGAGCAAGGACCAACTGCCCCGAGACGGCCGGCGCCGCCGTCGCGGAACCGCCGCCCCGGTCTCGGGCCTGTCCGGCCGGTGTCCGCCACCAGGACCCTTCCCCGCCGCCCCGGTCCGGCGCGGGGGACGGGGATCCGCATGTGCCCGGGCGGGGTCCGAGGGGTCGCGGGAGCGGCGACGGAGTGGCCATCGCCGGCCATGGGCGGCTATAGAGCCGCCGCATGTCCGAGCCGACGCGGGTCCGCCAGCGGGTGCTCGCGTTCACGCTGACGCTGACCGCGATCGCCTACCTCGATCGCGTCTGCATCTCGATGGCGGCGCCGGCGATGAAAGCGGAGCTGGCGATCAGCGACGCCCAGATGGGCTGGGTGTTCAGCGCCTTCACCTTCGCCTACGCGCTGTTCGAGGTGCCGAGCGGCTGGCTCGCCGACCGTTTCGGCGCCCGGCTCATGCTGACCCGCGTCGTCGTCTGGTGGTCGGCGATGACCGCGGCGACGGGCGCGGTGTGGAGCATCGCCTCGCTGATCGGCGTCCGCTTCCTGTTCGGCATGGGCGAGGCCGGCTGCTTCCCCAGCATGGCGCGCGCCTATGCGCGCTGGCTGCCCCTGCGCGAGCGCGGGCGCGCCTTCGGTCTGACCCTGATGGCGGGGGCGCTCGGCGGCGCGGCGACCCAGCCGCTGGTGGTGGCGCTGCTCGAATGGATGCACTGGCGCCACACCTTCATGGTCTTCGGCGTCGTCGGCATGGTCTGGGCGGTGGTCTGGTTCTGGTGGTTCCGCGACGAACCGCGCGCGCACCCGGGGGTCAATCGGGCCGAGCTGGCATTGATCGGCGCCCAGCCCGCCGATCCCCATCACCACGTGCCCTGGGCGACGCTGCTGCGCGACCGCAACCTGCTCGCCATCTGCTTCATGTACCTGTTCGCGATCTACGGCTGGTACTTCTACCTCACCTGGCTGCCGACCTACCTGCTGCGGGCGCGCGGCTTCGACCTCAAACACGTCGGCTGGCTGGCGGCGTTGCCGCTGCTCAGCATCGCCAGCGGCGTCCTGGTCGGCGGCTGGCTGAGCGACGTCCTGGCGCGGCGCTGGGGCGTGCGGCGCGGCCGCCGCGCGCCCGGCATCGTCGGACTGCCGCTGGCGGCGGTGGCGATCGTCGCCGGCATCGCGACCCCGACGGCGACCAGCTCGGCGCTGTTCTTCGCCGCGGCCGCGGGCCTGGCCGCGCTCGGCGTCAGCCCGGCCTGGGCCGTCTGCCTCGAGATCGGCGGCCGCCACGCCGGCGTGGTGAGCGGCGCGATGAACATGTTCGGCAACTTCGGCGGCGCGCTCAGTCCGGTGGTGATCGGCTTCACGCTCGAGCAGGGGGGCGGCTGGACGCCGTCGCTGCTCTCGATCGCCGTCTGCTACCTGCTCGCCGCCGGCTGCTGGATGCTGATCGACCCCGAACGCCCGATCGACGGCTGCTGATCCGCGCCGCCGCCCGCCCGGGCGGGTGCCGAGGGTCGGCAGCGGAGCGCGGGCGCAGTCGTGAAACGAACCTCGAGACGACAAGCACCTTCACCACGGAGGCACGGAGACACGGAGGGTGCAGCGTCGGAAGGGCGGGTGGGTGCGATCCCTATGGCCATTGCTGATGGCGTTGGGGATCTCGCCCCCGAACCCCCTCTTGTCCAGGTTACTCCCGTGTCCTCCGTGCCTCCGTGGTGGGTTTTCGTCACATCAACGCTCAAAGACACCGACGGTCCAGCCCGATATCAGCGTCATCGACCGGATGGGACACATCGTCGTTGCCCTCGGCGCTTCGGCAATCATTGCCTCTCATCGTCGGGGCGATCGCCGGTGCTGATCGCTGCGCCCGCGCCGCTCAACTTTACGCCCACGCCAGGCTGTAGGTGAGTATCGCCAACACGAACGCGGTGAACAGCGTGTACTTGAGGTTCCGTTCCACGAGCAGGAAGTAGAGCATCGACAACAGGACCCGGACGTACGGGGTCAGCAACAGGACGGCGATGCCGGAGTTGACGAGGAAGCGCGGGCGGAAGGAGCCGCCAGCCATGGCGGTGAGATCGGCGACGACGAAGCCGGCGACGCTCGTGGTCGGCAGGGCATAATCGAGCTGCCAGGTGCGGTAGAGCGCCCAGTGCCACGCCAGCCCGCTGGCGATCAGGCCGAGGCTCAGCAGCACACCGGCGAGCAAGGTGTAGCCGACGATGAGGTCGGCGCCCTCCCCGACGCCATCGCGATCGCCGTCTCGCACCGCCGTCACCGTCCGATCAGGCCGCGCATCAGCATTTCCAGGCCGAGGACGGCGAGCACGACGAGGAAGAAGAGGCGTACCACGCGGTTCGACAGGCGGACCAGCAATCGCGTGCCGAGGAACGCGCCGACGGTGATGCCGACGATGACCGGCGCCGCCAGGCCGGGATCGATCAGTCCGGCGCGGAGGTAGACGCTGGTTCCCGCCAGCGCGGTGACGCCGATGATCAGGTTGCTCGTGGTCGTCGAAACCTTCGGCGGCAGCCGCATCACCAGATCGTGGATCAGCACCTTCAGGGCGCCGGCGCCAATGCCGAGCAGACCGGCGACGAGACCGGCCCCGAACATGAGTGGGGCGCCGAGATAGGCGCGCGTGCCGCGGTAGGCGATCTCGCGCTGCTCCGAGCGATCCCAGTAGCGGCCCTCGAGCTCGAGCCAGTGCGACAGGGCATCCTGGGCGCGCGCCGGCTGCCATGACTCGCGGCGTTGCCACCAGAGGGAGAGCCAGGTGGCGAGGAGCACGACGCCGAAGGCCAGGAAGAGCACCCGCTCCCCCGACGCGACGGTGAAAGACGCCCCGGTCAACGCGCCGACGATGGTGAACATCTCGAGAAACATGCCGATCTTCAGATTGGTGATGTGGTCGCGGACGTAGGCGGACGCGGCGCCGCTCGAGGTGGCGATGACCGAGAGGATGCTGACGGCAATCGCCCGCTTGATGTCGAGGCCGAAGAGCGTCAGCGCCGGAATGAGCACCACGCCGCCACCCATGCCGCTCATCGCGCCGACGAAACCGGCGACGATCGAAATGAGCAGCACGACTTCGGCAGCCATGGTGTCGTTGTCCCCCCGAACCGGCTCGCATTCAACCACCGCTGCCGGGTGCGGTTGACGTAGTCGATCAACGCCGCCAGGGTCGTGCTCCTGCCGCTGCCGGTGGTGCCGGTGACCAGGATCAACCCGCGGCGCTCGGTTGCCAGGCGCTCGACCGACTGCGGCAGGTTGAGCTCGGCGATGTTGCGGATCCTGGTCGGGATGACGCGGATGACCAGGCTGAGGAAGCCGCTGGCGGAAGATGTTGACGCGGAAGCGGCCGAGGTCGGGGTGGGAATAGGCGAGATCGACCTGCAGATCGTGCACCAGCTTGCGCCGGCGGTTGTCGTCGAGCACGCCGTCGACGATGCGCTCGAGGGGCGGGCCGTCGAGCGGCGCGGCGCCCTCCAGCGGCAGGAAGTCGGCGCGGACGCGAAAGGCGGGCGGCACGTCCGCCTTCAGCAGCACGTCCGATGCGTCGTGGGCGGCTGGACGCCATCGCTGCTCTCGATCGCCGTCTGCTCCTGCTCGCCGCCGGCCGCTGGATCCTGAGCGACCCCGAACGCCCGATCGACGGCTGCTGATCCGCGCCGCCGCCGCCGGCGCCCTCCCGGGCAGGTGCCCACGATGTCGGCAGCCGGGATCGCCCTCGCGCGGGAGCGGCGGGCAACGTCCGACACCGGGCCGGTGGCACCGGCATTGCTGACGCGGTGCGAAGGCGCGGTGTGCTCGCATCGCGACGCGTGCTCCGTGCAGACTCCACTTCGCGTCATGATCGTCGACGAAAACCCCGACCGGGCGGCGCTGATCGAGCGCAGCCTGGTCGCCGCCGGCTACCAGATCGTGGCCCGGGTCATCGGGCGGGCCGATTTGCAGGCGGCGGTGAACGCGGTCCAGCCCGACGTCATCGTCATCGACATGGAGAGCCCGGACCGCGACACGCTCGAGGACATGTCGCGCATCACGCGCGAACGGCCGCGGCCGACGGTGATGTTCGTCGACCGCAGCGACAGCGACTCGATCCGCGCCGCGGTCCAGGCGGGCGTCACCGCCTACGTGGTCGCGGGCCTGCAGCCCGAGCGCGTGCGGCCGGTGCTCGAGGTGGCGATCGCCCGCTTCAACGAGTTCCAGGATCTGCGGCGCGAGCTCGAGAGCGCCCGATCCAGCCTCGAGGATCGCAAGGTGATCGAGCGCGCCAAAGGTATCCTGATGAAGCGCCGCGGCCTCGCCGAGGACGAGGCCTTTCGCCTGCTGCGCAAGATGGCGATGGACCGCAAGACGCGTCTCGCCACGGTGGCGCGCGAGGTGGTGGCGGCCGCGGAGGTTCTGTGACGGTGCTGCGCCTCGGCTTCGTGCCGCTCACCGACTGCGCCGTCCTCGCGGTGGCGCAGGCGAAAGGGATGTTCGCGCGCCACGGCATCGCCGTGCAGCTCGGTCGCGAGGTCTCCTGGGCCAGCCTGCGCGACAAGTTGATGGCCGGCGCCGTCGATGGCGCCCAGCTCCTCGCCGGCATGCCGCTCGCCGCCGCTGCGGGCATCGATCCGGCGGCGCCGCCGCTGCTCACCGCCTGTGGCCTCGGCCTCAACGGCAACGCGATCACCCTCTCGTCGGCACTCTGGGTGCGCGTCATCGCGGCCGACCCCGCCGCCGCGACGCGCCGGCCGCTGACCGCCGACGTGCTGTGGCCGCTCGTCGACGCCGACCGTCGCGCCGGCCGGCCGCCGCTGCACCTGGCGATGGTCTATCCGTTCGCCGCCCACCACTACCAACTGCGCTACTGGTTGGCGGCGGCGGGCATCGACCCGGACCACGACGTGCGCCTGTCGGTGGTGCCGCCGCCGCGCATGGTCGATGCGCTCGCCGACGGTGCGATCGACGGCTGCTGCGTCGGCGAGCCGTGGAACTCGCTCGCCGTGCGCCGCGGCGTCGGCCGCATCGCCATCACCGGCTACGAGCTGTGGAACAACGCCCCCGAGAAGGTCTTCGCGGTGACGCGCCGCTTCGCCGAGCGCAATCCGCAGACGCACCTCGCCGTCCTGCGCGCCCTGCTCGAGGCATCGGCGTGGGCGGACGCGCCGGAGAATCGCGACGAGCTCGCGCGCCTCCTCGCCGCCGAGCACCTGGTCGGCGCGCCGGCCGGCGTCATCGCCGCGGCGCTCGCCGGCGACATCGCGCTCGGCGGCGGGGCGCGCCTGAGCCTGCCCGACTTCCACGTCTTCCACCGCTACGCCGCCACCTTTCCCTGGGTGTCGCACGGCATCTGGTTCCTGCGCCAGATGCGGCGCTGGGGGCAGCTCGCGGGGGCGGGCGACCTGACCGCGATCGCCAGCGAGGTCTACCGCCCCGATCTCTACCGCGAGGCCGCGAGCGCGCTCGGGATGCTCGCGCCCGAGATCGATCTCAAGCGCGAGGGCGTGCACACGCGGCCGTGGGCGCTCGAGACGAGCGCCGGCTCGATCCCCATGGGGCCCGACGCCTTCTTCGACGGCAGCGTCTTCGATCCGCTGGGCGATGCTGACTTCGTGGGCGGCGCGATGCTCACGCGCTGAGCATCGCCAGCGACCGCGGCCGTCGCGTCGCTCCTGACGTCGCCTGACGCGGCGCGGCATCGCCTTTGCTTTCGTCACCGCGCAGCGAAGTCGGATCGGGCCAGCGACGGCCCGCCCGCGGACAACGGCGTCCCTTCGCGTGGGGTCAACCCGCGACACAGGAGAACGCCGAATGCCCACGATCACGAAATGCGATTCGCACCCCCGTCGCCGCCGGCGCGTCGTCGTCGTCGGCAACGGCATGGTGGGGCATCGCTTCTGCGAGGAGCTGGCGCGCGCCGACGTCGACCGCGGCTGCCGCATCGCCTGCATCGGCGAGGAGCGGCGCGCGGCCTATGATCGCGTTCACCTGAGCGAATTCCTTTCCGGCCGCAGCGCCGAGGCGCTGCGCCTCGCCGATCCCGACTGGTACGCGGCGCAGGGCATCGGCCTGCGCCTCGGCGATCCAGTGGTCGCCATCGATCGCGCCGCCTGCACCGTGGCAACCGCCGGCGGCGCGCGCGTGCCGTATGACGCCCTGGTGCTCGCCACCGGCTCGGCGCCGCTCGTGCCGGCGCTACGCGGCATCGAGCGGCGCGGCGTCTTCGTCTATCGGACGATCGACGATCTCGAAGCCATCCGCGCCTGGGGGACGACGGCGCGCCGGGCGGCGGTGATCGGTGGCGGGCTGCTCGGCCTGGAAGCGGCGAAGGCGGCGCGCGATCTCGGGCTCGAAACGCACGTCGTCGAGCTGGCGCCGCGTCTCATGCCGCGCCAGGTCGACGCCGGTGGCGGCGCGATCCTGCGTCAGTCGATCGAGCGCCTGGGCGTCCGGGTCCACGTCGGCGCCCAGACCGAGGCGATCGACGGCGATGGCGATGACGGAGCGGTATCGGCGCTGTGCCTGCGCGACGGCGTCCGCCTCGCGGTCGACATGGTCATCGTCTCCGCCGGCATCCGGCCGCGCGACGAGCTGGCGCGCGCCGCGGGCCTGGCGGTCGGCGACCGCGGCGGCGTCGTCGTCGACACCACGCTGGCGACCAGCGACCCGCGCATCTTCTGCATCGGCGAGGCGGCGTTGGCGAGCGGCATGGTCTATGGCCTGGTGGCGCCCGGCTACGAGATGGCGCGGGTGCTGGCGGCGCGTCTGACCGGCGGCGACGCGCGTTTCACCGGTGCCGATCTCTCGACGACGCTCAAGCTGCTCGGCGTCGCGGTGGCGAGCTTCGGCGATGCCTTCGCCGACGAGACGCTGGGCGCCGCAGCGCGCCGGATCGTGGTCGAGGACCGACTGCGCGGCGTTTACCAGAAGCTGGTGGTCGACGAGAGCCGCCGCCTGCTCGGCGGCGTGCTGGTCGGCGACGCCGCCGCCTATCCGACGCTCGTCGGCCTGCTGCGCAACGGCCGGCCGCTGCCGGAGCGGCCGCACGATCTGCTGGTCGGCGGCGCCGAGACGGCGATCGCAGCCGGCGACGATGACCACGTCTGCGCGTGCAACGGCGTCAGCCGCGCCGCGGTCCGCGCCGCGATTCGCGAGCAGGAGCTGACCTCGGTCGGCGGCATCAAGGCGTGCACGCGCGCCGGCACCGGTTGCGGCGGGTGCGTGCCGGCGTTGGCGACGATCCTCGACGGCGAGCTCGCCGCGGCCGGCCGTGCGGTGAACCGCACCGTCTGCGAGCACTTCGCCTACAGCCGCCAGGAGCTGTTCGAAATCGTCAAGCTCGGCCGCGTCCGCAGCTTCGAGCAGCTCCTCGCCAGCCACGGCAGTGGCGGCGGCTGCGAGGTGTGCCGTCCGGTCGTGGCCTCGATCCTGGCCAGCACCTGGAACGACCTGGTCCTGACGCATGCCACCATCCAGGACACCAACGACCGCTTCCTCGCCAACATTCAGCGCGGCGGCACCTACTCGGTGGTGCCGCGCATCCCGGGCGGCGAGATCACGCCGGAGAAGCTGATCGCGATCGGCGAGATCGCGCGCCGCTTCGACCTCTACTGCAAGATCACCGGTGGGCAGCGCATCGACCTGCTGGGGGCGCGCGTCGATCAGCTCCCCGACATCTGGGAGGCGCTGGTCGGCGCCGGCTTCGAGAGCGGCCACGCCTACGGCAAGGCGATGCGGACGGTGAAGAGTTGCGTCGGCTCCACCTGGTGCCGCTACGGCGTGCAGGATTCCACCGCCCTCGCCATACGCATCGAGGAGCGCTACCGCGGCATCCGCGCCCCGCACAAGCTGAAGAGCGCCGTCTCCGGCTGCATCCGCGAGTGCGCCGAGGCGCAGAGCAAGGACTTCGGCGTCATCGCCACCGAGCAGGGGTGGAACCTCTACGTCGGCGGCAACGGCGGCGCGCAGCCGCGGCACGCCGACCTGCTCGCCGCCGATCTCGATGCCGCGACGCTGATCCGCTTCATCGATCGCTTCCTGATGTACTACATCCAGACCGCCAACCCGCTGGAGCGCACGGCGCGCTGGCTCGAGCGCCTCGACGGCGGTCTCGCCTATCTCAGGCACGTGGTGGTCGACGATGGCCTCGGCATCGCGGCGCAGCTCGAGGCCGACATGCAGGCGCTGGTCGACACCTATGCCTGCGAATGGGCGGCGGTGGTGCGTGACCCGCAGCGCCGCGCCCAGTTCCGCCACTTCGCCGACTCCCGCGCCGCCGATCCGGGTCTGGCGTTCGTGCGCGAGCGCGGGCAGCGCCGGCCAGCCGATTGGCCGACCGCGGCGCCGGTCGTGCCCCCGCCGCCGGCTGCCGGCTGGGTGCGCTTGGCGCGGGCCGAGGACGTGCCGCCGGAGGGCGGCATCACCGTCGCGCACGACGGCGTGCAGATCGCCATCTTCCACTTCGCGACCCGCGGCGAGTGGTTCGCCACCCAGGCCACCTGTCCCCATCGCGGCGACGCCGTGCTCGCCCGCGGTCTCCTCGGCACGGCGCGGGGCGAGCCCAAGGTCGCCTGCCCGCTGCACAAGAAGACCTTCTCGCTGCGCTCGGGGTCCTGCCTGACCGATCCAGAGCTCCGCGTGCGGACGTATCCGGTGCGCGTCGAGAACGGCGCGGTGTGGGTGCAGTTGTCGGCGGCGCAGGTCGAGGAGGTGGCGCATGCGCTCTGAGGGTTCGAGTGGCGCGTCGAGCGCCGCAGTCCACAACGGCCTGGGGGGCGCCGCGCCGGCGGCGCCCGCTGCAGTGAGCGCCGGCGGCCGTGGTCAACGGGTGCCGAGGGCGCGGCGCCCTCCAGCGCTCCCGGTACGGGATGCGATGGTCGCCGTCGGCGGGGTTCTCGTCCTCGTCTTCCTCGGTTCGACCGGCTTCCGCCACCTCGACCACGCGCTGCTCGGCTACCTCGGCGCCGTGCTCGCGGCGACGTTCGGCATCGCCTACCGCACCAGCGCCTTCTGGCGCCGACCGGCGTCGGCGGTCTACGGGCGCGCGCTGCTGCGCGCGCTGCGCGATCCGCGCCGGCTGCGCGCCGCGCTGGCCGGCGCTGGCCGCCACGTCATCGGCCAGGAAATGATCGCGCGCCGCTCGCGCGGGCGCTGGCTGGCGCACCTGCTCCTCTCCCTCGGCACGTTGGCGAGCTTCGCCATCACGCTGCCGCTGGTCTTCGGCTGGCTGCACTTCGTCGTCGTCGACGACCGCACCTACCAGGTCGTCTTCTTCGGCCTGCCCCTGCCTGGGCACCAGTTCGCCATCGACGGCGCCGTCGGCTTCTTCATGTTCCACGCCCTCGGCCTCTGCGGCGTGGCGGTGGCGCTCGGCGCCGCCTCCTTCCTCGTCGCCCGCTGGCGGCGGCGCGGCGAGCCGGGGGCAACCAGCGGCTTCCACGTCGCGCCGCTGCTGCTGCTGGCGGCGGTGGCGCTGACCGGCCTGGCGCTGCCGGCCAGTCGCGCCGTGCCGGGGGCATTCCACGTTGCCTCGCTTCTGCACGAGCTGACGGTCGTCGTGCTGCTGGTGGCGCTGCCGTTCAGCAAGCTCAACCACCTCTTCATCCGTCCACTGCAGGTCGGCGCGCTGGTCATGCGAGCAGCGGGCGAGCCGCGCCGCACCTGTGTCAGTTGCGGTGCCGACCTGGCGCCCGCCGCGCAGGCCGCGGCCGTTGCCGGGCTGCTGGCGGAACGCGGCTTCGCCTTCGCGCGGCACGTCGAGCACTGCCCGCCGTGCCGCCGCCGTCTGGTGGCGGCGGCGCAGGCGCGGATGCTCGACGCCGACTTCCAGCCGCCGCTCACCGGCGTCCGGCCGGCGCCGCCGACACGCGCGGAGGCCGCCTGACCATGGCGATGCTGCCCTGCTCGAGCGAACAGCTCATCGACGCCTTCGGCCCGCACCTCAACTTCGAGCCGCCGGGCGGCTTCGCGGCGCGCGGCACTCCCGACCGCGCGGTCGAGACGCACTGCTGCTTCTGCGGCCAGCAGTGCGGCGTGAAGCTGCTGGTCAAGGACGAGAAGGTGGTCGGCGTCGAACCGTGGGAGGAGTTTCCGTTCAACCGCGGCAAGCTCTGCCCCAAGGGCGTCAAGCGCTACCTGCAGAACAACCACCCCGATCGCCTGTTGCGCCCGCTGGTGCGCAGCGGCCGCGGTTTCGCGCCGGTGGGCTGGGACGAAGCGCTCGACCTCGTCGCCGAGCGCCTCGCGCGCATCCAGCGCCACCACGGGAACGACGCGGTCGCCGTGCTGGGCGGCGCCTCGCTGACCAATGAAAAAGCGTATCTGATGGGCAAGTTCGCGCGCCTGGCGCTGCGCACCCGCCACATCGACTACAACGGCCGCCTGTGCATGGTGTCCGCGGGCGCCGGCAATCTGAAGGCATTCGGGATCGACCGCGCCGCCAACCCGTGGGCCGACATCGCGGCCGCGGACCTCATCATGGTCCTGGGCTCCAACGTCTCCGAGTGCAGCCCGATCACCACCGACTACATCTGGCGGGCGCGCGACCGCGGCGCGCGCCTCATCGTGGTCGATCCGCGGCTGACGCCGATCGCGCGCACCGCCGATCTCTTCCTGCCGGTGCGGCCGGGACGCGACTCGGCACTGCTGAACGCCATCCTGCACGCGGTGATCCGTCTCGGCGGCCTCGATCTCGACTTCATCGCCGCTCACACCAGCGGCTTCGACGCGTTGCGGCAGACGGTGGAGGGCTATGCGCCGGAGCGCGTCGAGGCGCTGGTCGGCATCCCCGCCGCCCGCATCATCGAAGCCGCCGCGCTGTGGGTGCAGGCGCCGCGCACCATGCTGCTGCACGCGCGCGGGATCGAGCACCACACCAAGGGCGTGGAGAACGTGCTCGCCTGCATCAACCTCGTGCTGGCGACCGGCAAGATCGGCAAGCCCGGGTGCGGCTATGCCACCATCACCGGCCAGGGCAACGGCCAAGGGGCGCGCGAGCACGGCCAGCGTTGCAACCAACTGCCAGGGGCGCGCGACATCGAGCATCCGGCGCACCGCGCGGTGGTCGCCGAGCGGTGGGGCATCGACGCCGACGAGCTGCCGGGCAAAGGCGCGACGGCGCCGCAGATCCTGGAGAAGATCCACGGCGGCGAGATCCGCGGCCTGCTGTCGCTCTGCTTCAACCCGATGGTGTCGCTGCCCGATGCTGCCTTCACGCGCGCCGCGCTGGAGCGGCTCGAGCTGTTCGTCGCCATCGACTTCTTCCTCTCCGAGACGGCGCGCCACGCCGACGTGGTGCTGCCCGGCTCGCTGCAGGAGGAGGACGAGGGCACGGTGACCAGCGCCGAGGGACGGGTGATCCGCATCCGCCAGGCGGTGCAGCCGCCCGGCGAGGCGCGCCAGGACTGGCGGATCATCTGCGCCCTCGCCGAACGGCTGGGCCGCGGCGCGCGCTTCGCGTTTCAGTCGCCGCGCGAGATCTTCGACGAGCTGCGGGCCCTGTCGGCGGGCGGCGTCGCCGACTATTCCGGCATCACCTACGAGAAGATCGAGCGCCAGATGGGCGTCTTCTGGCCGTGTCCGACGGAGGCGCACGCGGGCACGCCGCGCCTGTTCGAGGGCGGCCGCTTCGCCCATCCCGACGGCCGGGCCCGCTTCCATGCCGTCGAGTACCGACCGCCGGCCGAGGACGTCGACGAGGCGTATCCGATCATCCTCACCACCGGGCGGGTGGTCTCGCAGTTCCTCTCCGGCACCCAGACGCGCCGCATCGGGCCGCTGGTCGACCAGTACCCGGAGCCCAGGGTCGAGATGCACCCGCGCCTGGCGGCGCGGCTCGGCATCGCCGACGGCGATCGGGTGCGCGTGATCAGCCGCCGCGGCGAGCTGCGCCTGGCGGCGCAGGTGGTGCAGACCATCCGGCCCGACACGGTGTTCATCCCGTACCACTGGCCGGGCGAGCAGTCGGCGAATCGCCTGACGGTGCGCGCCTACGATCCGATCAGCGGCATTCCGGAATTCAAGGTCGCCGCGGTGCGCATCGAGCGTCTGGAGGCCGCGTGATCGGGGCGCTGTTCATCGACGCCAACCGCTGCATCGGCTGCAAGGCCTGTGAGCAGGCGTGCAGCGAGTGCCCCGGACACGGCGGCTACTCGATGATTCACATCGAGTACACGAGCCGCGCCACCTCGGTGCGGACGGCGCCGACCGTGTGCATGCACTGCGCCGAGCCGGCCTGCGCCAGCGTCTGTCCCGCCGACGCGATCAAGATCGACGCCGACGGCGTCGTCCTCGGCGCCATGGCGGAGCGTTGCATCGGCTGCGGCAACTGCGCCCTCGCCTGTCCCTTCGGGGTGCCGAAGCTCCACGCCGAGCAACACCTGATGCGCAAGTGCGACCTCTGCTACGACCGCACCGCGATCGGGCAGAAGCCGATGTGCGCCACCGTCTGTCCGTCCGGGGCGCTGTTCTATGGCACGCGCGAGGAGGTCGAGGACCTGCGCCGCGCGCGGCCGCTCAACCACGTCCTGTTCGGCGAGCAGGCGGTGCGCACGCGCAACCACCTCATGGCGCCGGGGCACGCCGACCTGCTGCCCATTGCCGGCGCGCTGACGCCGCCCCGCTCGCGCGCCGAGCAGCAACTCGAGGAGGCCCTATGGTGAACCGCGACCAGTCCGCGAGCGCCTTTCCGTTGCGCGTCGACGCGGAGCGCCGTCTCGACCGCCGCCGTTTCCTCGGCGTCGCCGGTTGCGCGGCGCTGCTGGTCGCCGGCGGGGAATGGCTGGCGCGCCGCGGCGAGCAGGCGGCGTCGACGCCGCTCACCCTGGCCCCGATCGACACCGCCGGCCTCGCCGCCGGCGAGGCACGGGCCGTCGATGCACGCGAGGGCGGCCAGGCGCTGGTCGTGCGGCTGTCAGCCGACGAGGTCGTCGCCTTCGATCGCCGCTGTCCGCACCTCGGCTGTCCGGTCGTCTGGTCGGCCGCCAACGGCCGCTTCGAATGTCCCTGCCACCACGCCGCGTTCGACGCCCGCAGCGGGCGCGTCCTGTTCGGCCCGCCGCGCCGCGGTCTCACGGCGGCGGTGCTCGCACCCGTGTGAAGGAGAGTCCCATGCCACGCACCGCTTCCCCGCCGCCGTCCCCGCTCGCGACCCCGGTCTCGCGCCGACGTTTTCTCCACGCCTCGGCCAGCGCCGCCGGCCTGCTGTTGGCCGGCATGCCGCGCGGCTGGGTCGGCGGCGTCTACGCCGACGACGGGCCGGAGGCGCCGCAGGTGCGCATCGGCATCATCGCCCTCACCGACTGTTCGTCGATCGTCATGGCGCACGAGCTCGGCCTGTTCAGGAAGCACGGCATCGATTCGACGATCTCCAAGGAAGCGTCGTGGGCGGTGATCCGCGATCGCCTGACGTTGGGCGAGAACCAGGCGACGCACATGCTCTACGGCATGCCCTACGCGTCGACCATGGGCCTGCTCGGCGCGCCGAAGAAGCCGATGATCATCCCCCTCTGCCTCAACCACAACGGCCAGGCGATCACCCTCGACGACACCCTGCGCGACAAGGGCGTGCGCGCCCCGGCGGATCTCAAGCCGCTGGTCGACGAGGCCAAGCGGGCGGGAAGCCCGCTCACCTTCGCGATGACCTTCCCGCCGGGAACGCACGCCATGTGGATGCGTTACTGGCTGGCCTCCGGCGGCATCAACCCGGACCGGGACGTGACGCTGATCACCGTGCCGCCGCCGCAGATGGTCGCCAACATGAAGGTGGGAAAGATGCAGGGCTTCTGCGTCGGCGAGCCGTGGAACGCGCGCGCCATTGCCGACGGCATCGGCTTCACCGCCTGCACGACGCAACGGATCTGGCCGGACCATCCGGAGAAGGTGCTGGCCTTCACCGCCGAGTTCGCGGAGCGCAACCCGAAGACCGTGCGGGCGGTGATGCGAGCGGTGATCGAGGCGAGCCAGTACATCGATCAGCTCGACAACCGCCCGCACGTCGCCGAGGTGGTGGCGAAGCCGCAGTACATCAACTGCGATCCGCAGATCATTCTCGGTCGTCTCCTCGGCCGGTACGACTACGGCGACGGTCGCAGTGAGCAGGATCCGCGCTACATGACCTTCGCCGACCGCGACACCAACTTTCCCTGGAAATCGCACGGCCTGTGGTGGCTGTCGCAGTTCCGCCGCTGGGGCATGGTCGGCCCGGAGGTCGAGTACACCGCCATCGTCGATCGGGTGCACCGGCCGGACATCTATCGCGAGGTCGCCAGGCAGATGGGCATCGCGGCGCCGGCCGCAGACCTGCGGGGGGAGGTCTTCTTCGACGGCGTCGCGTTCGACCCGAAGGATCCCGAGACCTACGCCACGAGCTTCACCGTCCACAACCTGGCCTGAAGGAGGGCATCGTGAGAAGCCGAACCAATGTCGCCGTGGTCGCGCTGCCGCTGGTCGGTGTCGGCCTGGTGCTGGCGTTCTGGGCCGCGCTCAGCCACACCGTCGCGCCCGATCTGCCCTCGCCGCTGCGCACCTGGCAGGAATCGCGCGACTACATCGTGCGACCGTTCTTCAAGGACGGCGAGATGAACCAGGGCATCGGCCGCTTCGCGGTGCTCAGCCTGGTGCGCGTCGCCAAGGGCTTTCTGCTGGCGATCGCCATCGGCACGCCGCTCGGCTTCCTGCTCGGGCTGTCGAGCACCTTCCATCGCCTCTTCGACCCGATCATCCAGGTGCTGCGGCCGATCTCGCCGCTCGCCTGGCTGCCGCTCGGGTTGATCGTCTTCCGCAGCTCCGAGCCGGCGGCGGTGTTCACCATCGCCGTCTGCGCCATGTGGCCGACGGTGATCAACACCGCCGTCGGCGTGCGCGGCATCAGCCAGGACTACATCAACGTCGGCCGCGTGCTGCGGCTGTCCGGGCCGACGATGCTGCGCAAGATCATCATCCCGGCGACGCTGCCCTACATCTTCACCGGCTACCGCTTGTCCCTCGGCATCGCCTGGCTGGTGATCGTCGCCTCGGAGATGCTCACCGGCGCGCCCGGCGTCGGCGGCTTCCTCTGGCAGGAGTACAACAGCCTCGTCTACTCGCACATCCTGCTGTCGATGATCACCATCGGCGTCATCGGCTTCCTGCTCGATCGCCTGATGAGCGTCGTCGAACGGCGCTTCCAGACGGCGTGACGGGGGCGGCGATGGCGTTTCTGAGCGTCCGCAACGTCAGCAAGTCGTTCGCCACCGCGACGGGGCGGGTGGCGGTCCTGGACGGTCTCGACCTGGAGGTCGACGAAGGCGAATTCGTCTGCATCGTCGGCTGCTCCGGCGCCGGCAAGAGCACCCTCGTCTCGCTCATCGCCGGCCTGCACGCGCCGGACGCCGGCGAGCTGTTCCTTGATGGCGCGCCGATCCGCGAGCCGGGACCGGACCGCGGCATCGTCTTCCAGAGCTACTCGCTGCTGGCCTGGATGACCGTCTACGAGAACATCGCGCTGGCGGTCGACGCGGTATCGGCGGCGCTGCCGCGGGCCGACCGGCGGCGCCGGGTCGAGGAGCTGATCGCGCTGGTCAACCTCACGCCGGCGACGCACAAGCGGCCGCACGAGCTCTCGGGCGGCATGCGCCAACGGGTCGCCGTGGCGCGCGGGCTGGCGATGAATCCGCGCCTGCTGCTGCTCGACGAGCCGTTCAGCGCCCTCGACGCGCTCACCCGCGCCACGCTACAGGACGAGCTGGCGCGCATCTGGAGCCGCGAGCGCAAGACGGTGGTGATGATCACCAACGACGTCGAGGAGGCGATCCTGCTCGCCGACCGCATCCATCCGCTCTCGCGCGGGCCGGGGGCCCGCCTGGGCGCCGGCATCGCGGTCGACATCGCCCGGCCGCGGGTGCGCCGGCGTCTCAGCCTCGATCCCGGCTACCAGACGGTGCGCCGCGCCGTGGTCGACTTCCTCGGCGCGCCGCACGCCTCCGGCGGGCAGGCGGCGGCGGGAAGGATGGTGGCGTCGTGAACGCTCGCTTTCTCGAGCTGTCGCAACTCGGCAAGCGCTATCCGGCGGCGGATGGCGAAGCGGTGATCGTGCGCGATTTCTCCCTGCGCATCGCCGAGGGCGAGTTCATCTGTCTCATCGGCCACTCGGGCTGCGGCAAGTCGACGGTGTTGTCGATCGTCATGGGGCTCACCGAGGCGAGCGACGGCGGAGTGGTGATCGCCGGGCGTGAGATCGATGGCCCGGGGCTCGATCGCGGGGTGGTCTTCCAATCGCCGGCGCTGCTGCCCTGGTTGAGCGTGCGCGACAACGTACTGCTCGCCGTCGACCAGGTGATGCCGGCGGCGCCGCGTCCCGCCCGCCTGGCGCGCGCCGCCGAATGCCTGCGCCTGGTCGGGCTCGACGCGTCGGCCGACCGGTATCCGGCGGAGCTCTCGGCCGGCATGCGGCAGCGGGTCGGCATCGCGCGCGCCTTCGCGCTCGAGCCGAAGGTGCTGCTGCTCGACGAGCCGTTCAGCCTGCTCGATGCGATCACCCGCATGGAGCTGCAGGACGAGCTGACACGGCTCTGGGAGCAGCGGCGGACGACCGTGCTGATGGTGACGCACGACGTCGACGAGGCGCTCCTGTTGGCCGACCGCATCGTCATGATGACCAGCGGCCCGGCGGCGACGATCGGCGACCAACTCGTGGTGCCGTTGGCGCGACCGCGGCGGCGGGCGGCGGCGCTCGCCGATCCGGCGTACTACCAGGCGCGCGATCACCTGCTGGCGTTCCTCGAAGGCGGCGAGCCGGCGCCGCCTTCGCCGGCGGCGGAGCCCAGCGCGGCACATGGCGCTCCGGCGGCGCGTGACGCGGCGTCCGCGCCGGGGGCGCCGCGGCGGCTGCGCGTCTGGCGCGGGCGCGCCGCGGCGTCGAACGCCGGGCTGTAGCGAGGCCGCGAGATCGCCCGCGCACGGGTGAGGCGAGTTGCGGCGGGTCGGCGCGACGCCGGCAGGCGTAGGCGGCGCCATGGCACTCGTGTGCCGCGAGACGGATCCGAGGCGTTGGAGAGGAGGACGACCATGAATGGAGCGAGCGGGCGCGGTGTCCGTCGCCGGGGGGTGATCGCGTTGCTGACGCTGGCGTTGGCGGCCAGTGAGGCGGCCGGACAGCCCGCCAGCCCGCCGGCCGGCGGCGCGACCGCGGTCTCGCCGCCGCCCGTCGCCCCACCGGCGCCGCCGCCGTTGCCGATGGCCGTGCCGCCGCTCTCGCTGGCCGGCCCGTACGGGTCGACCGTCCGGCTCGAGATCGCCAACCGCATCCGCGGCGAATTCGTCGACTGGTTCGCGACGCCGCCGAACGGTCCCAACCCCAACTACCGCTACAACTTCCTCGGCAACAAGTTTCAGCTCGGCGTGCGCGTGACCCGCGATCCCTACGAGCTGTTCGTCCAGTTCCAGGACTCGACCATCGCCAACGTGCCCGACAACGGCGTCGGCGTCGGTGCCGTCTACTACGCCAACACCCACCGCAGCCTGCAGAACGGGGCCATCCTGCGCAACGCCTGGATCGCCACCAAGCGCATTCTCGACCAGCCGATCTCCGGCCGCGCCGGACGCCTGCTGTACAGCGACGGGCTCGACGTCCCGGCGACGGCGCCGAACCTGAGATGGATCCAGCTCAACCGCATCGGCCAACGCCTGATCGGACCGTTCGACTACACGCACGTCGGCCGCAGCTTCGACGGCGGCCACGTCGGCTACGACACCGCGCTCTTCAACTTCACCGGCTTCGGCTTCGTGCCGACCTTCGGCGGCTACGAGGTCGACGCCAACCGCCAGCTCGACATCACGCTCGGCGGCCTGGTGGCGAACCTGAAGGAGTCTCAGCTCCTCGGCCCGACGATCGCCCGCCTGTTCTGGTACTACTACGGCGATCAGCGCGACGTCCTCTACGTCGACAACCGGCCGCTGCCGGTGCGCCAGGCGGCGATCGGCGAGCATTCGCAGATCCACACCCTGGGCGCCCATGCGGCGCGCTTGCAGCCGCTCGGGCCCGGCATTGCCGACGGCCTGGCCTACGGCTTCGGACAGTTCGGCAACTACCAGGATCTCACCCAGAGTGCCTGGGCGTATGGCGTCGAGGCCGGGTACCGGCTGATGGACGTGTGGGCCAAGCCGTGGATGCGGCTCGGCATCGACAGCGGGTCGGGCGACACCGATCCCAACGATGGCACCCACGGCACCTTCTTCCAGTTGTTGCCGACGGCCTGGCTGTACGCACAGTTCCCTTTCTACAACATGATGAACAACCAGGACGTCTTCCTGCAGTGGATCCTCGACCCGGACCCCATGGTGAGCTTCCGCCTCGATGGTCACTGGCTGCGCCTCAACGCCAGCCAGGACCTCGCGTACGCCGGCGGCGGCGCCACCAAGAACGACCTCTTCGGCTACAGCGGCATCAACGGCAAGGGGCGCAACGAGCTCGCCTACCTGCTGCATTTCATGCTGACCGTTCGCCCGACCGCCTTCATGACCGTGAACGGCTTCTACGCCCATGCCTGGGGCCAGGGCGTGATCAACGCCGCCTATGCGGGGCGGGATGGGAACTACGGATTCTTGGAAGTTCTCTTGAGCTTCTGAGACTATTCACCGCAGAGACGCTGAGGCGCGGGGGCCGGAGGGTCTCCGCGTCTCAGCGTCTCTGCGGTGAAACTCATCTTCAGAAACGCTCGATATCCAGACTGGCGCCGCGGTCGTCGCCGCCGTCGCTCTTCTCGAAGTTGTCCCAGCGGGCGTCGCTGGTCGAGGCGATGCCGCGGACCTTGAGCTCGAAATCGCTCGGGTTCGAGCAGTGCATCAGCGCTTCGTTGTAGCTGATGAGACCGGAGCGGAAGAGCGCCATCAGCGACTGGTCGAAGGTCTGCATGCCGTACGACGTGTGACCCTGGGCGATGACGTCGTGCAGGTCGCGCGTCTTGGTCTTGTCGGCGACGTATTCCTTCACCCGCGCGCTGGCGATCAGCACCTCCACCGCCGGCACCATGCCGAGGCCGTCGGCGCGCGGGATCAGGCGCTGGGAGACGATGCCGCGCAACACGCTGGCGATGATCAGCCGCGCCTGATCGCGCTGGTGCTCGGGGAAGACGGAGATGATGCGGGTGATCGTCTCCTGCGCGTCGAGGGTGTGCAGGGTGCTCATCACCAGGTGGCCGGTCTCGGCGGCGAGGATCGCCGTCTCGATCGTCTCGAGGTCGCGCATCTCGCCGACCAGGATCACGTCCGGATTCTGGCGCAGCGCCGACTTGAGGGCGGACGGGAAGTCGAGCGCGTCGTAGCCGACCTCGCGCTGGTTGACGAAGCTCATGCGGTCGCCGTGCTCGTACTCGATCGGATCCTCGATGGTGATGATGTGCGACTGCCGGGTGCGGTTGATGTAGTCGATCAGCGCCGCCAGGGTCGTGCTCTTGCCGCTGCCGGTGGTGCCGGTGACCAGGATCAGCCCGCGGCGCTCGGTCGCCAGGCGCTCGACCGACTGCGGCAGGTTGAGCTCGGCGACGTTGCGGATCTTGGTCGGGATGACGCGGATGACCAGGCTGAGGAAGCCGCGCTGGCGGAAGATGTTGACGCGGAAGCGGCCGAGGTCGGGGTGGGAATAGGCGAGATCGACCTGGAGATCGTGCACCAGCTTGCGCCGGCGGTTGTCGTCGAGCACGCCGTCGACGATGCGCTCCAGCGTCGGGCCGTCGAGCGGCGCGGCGCCCTCCAGCGGCAGGAAGTCGGCGCGGACGCGAAAGGCGGGCGGCACGCCCGCCTTCAGCAGCACGTCCGATGCGTCGTTGCGGATCGCCTCGGCCAGGATGTCGTTCAGCTCCATCGCTCGCTGTTCCTCCGTCGAGCGCCGAGCCAGCCGCCTGGGCGTCGACGCTACGAACTGGCTTTGCTCGCCTTCTTTACCTCGGGCTCCGCCGCGGCCGGCGCCGCCGAACCACCGCCGCCGACGCCGAGCTGGGCCCGCAACTGGCGGTCGATCTGCGACGCGATCTCGGGATGCTCATGGAGAAACTCCTTCGCGTTCTCCCGTCCCTGACCGATGCGCTCTCCGCCGAACGAGTACCACGCCCCACTCTTCTCGATCAGTCCACGATCCGTGCCAAGGTCGATCAGCTCGCCTTCGCGGGAGATCCCGACCCCATAGAGGATGTCGAACTCGGCCTCTTTGAACGGGGGCGCCACTTTATTCTTCACTACCCGGACCCGGGTCCGGCTGCCGACGACGGTCTCGCCCTGCTTGATCGCGCCGACGCGGCGGATGTCGAGACGGACCGACGCATAGAACTTGAGGGCGTTGCCGCCGGTGGTGGTCTCGGGGTTGCCGAACATGACGCCGATCTTCATGCGGATCTGGTTGATGAAGATCATGATCGTCTGCGAGCGGGCGATGGTGCCGGTGAGCTTGCGCAGGGCCTGCGACATCAGGCGCGCCTGCAGGCCCATCTGCGGCTCGCCCATCTCGCCCTCGATCTCGGCCCGCGGCACCAGTGCCGCCACCGAGTCGACGACCAGCACGTCGATGGCGCCGCTGCGCACCAGGGTCTCGGCGATCTCCAGGGCCTGCTCGCCGTTGTCGGGTTGGGCGATGAGGAGATCCTCGATCTTGACGCCGAGCTTGCGCGCGTAGCCGACGTCGAGCGCGTGCTCGGCGTCGACGAAGGCGCAGGTGCCGCCGTCGCGCTGGGCGCAGGCGATGGCCTGCAGCGCCAGCGTCGTCTTGCCCGACGACTCCGGCCCGTAGATCTCGACCACGCGGCCGCGCGGCAGACCGCCGACGCCGAGCGCGACGTCGAGACCGAGCGAGCCGGTGGAGATCACGGGCACGTCGGGCGCGGCGGCGTTGTCGCCGAGCTTCATGATGGCGCCCTTGCCGAACTGTTTCTCGATCTGGCTGACGGCGAGATCGAGCGCGCGCTCGCGATTGCTGTCGATGGCCATGGTCGCTCTCCTCTACGACGGCGACGGGCGGGACCGTCGGACGTCTCGTCCCATACGCGCGCTCCCGCCGGCTGCGCAAAGGCGGCCGCGCATCGAGGTCACCGCTCTATCCTCCGAATGGGATCGACCACAGCTTCGTATACAGCGCACCGTCGCGGCGCAAGTCGCTGCGGAACGCGGCGAGCTCGCGGAAGACGCAGGCGCCGAACGCCGCCTGCGCGCGCGCCTCGATCTCGTGCCGCAGCGCGCGGCCGAGCGCGGCGTCCCGGACCCGACCGAGGGTGACGTGGGCGTGGAACGGACGCGCCTCGGGGGCGACGCCGACGGCGGCCGCGGCGGCGTCGATCGCCGGCGCGATCGCCGCGAGGGCGGCGCACTCGACGCCCGCCCACAGCACGCGCGGCCGCCGCAGATCGGGGAAGGCGCCGAGACCGCGCACCTCGGCGGCGAGCGGCGCGGTGCCGGCGAGGGCGGCGGCCAGCGCGGAGCGCAGCGCGTCGAGCGCGGCGTCCTCGACGTCGCCGAGGAACTTCACCGTCACGTGCAGTTGATCGTCGCGCGCCCAGCGCACCGCGGCGCGATGGCGCGCCAGCTCGGCCGTGACCGCCGCCAGCCGCGCCCGCACGTCGGGCGCCGGCTCGAGAGCGAGAAACGCGCGCATCGGCAGGGCGATCGCGTCATCGCTTGAGGATCGCCGACTCCGTCGGATCCTCGCCGAGCTGCACGCGGCGCACCCAGTCGAGGGCGATCTGGGAGGTGAGCAGCTTCACCCAATCGCGCGTCCCCCAGAGCTGATAGCGGCGGCTCTTCGTGCCCCGCGGGCCGTCGAGGGCGATGCACACCGTGCCCACCGGCTTGTCCGCGCTGCCGCCGTCGGGGCCGGCGATGCCGGTGGTGGCGAGGCCGAGGGTGGCACCGAGCGCGCGCCGCACGCCGCGCGCCATCTCCTCCGCGGTCTCGACGCTGACCGCGCCGTGCTCCACCAGCGTCTCCTTCCGCACTCCGAGGACCGCGCGCTTCACCGCGTTGTTGTACGCCACGACGCCGCCGAGGAAGTACGCCGAGCTGCCGGGCACATCGGTGATGCGATGTCCGATCAGGCCGCCGGTGCACGACTCGGCGACCGCGAGGGTGGCCCCGGCGGCGGTGAGCAGCTTGCCCACCTCCGCCTCCATCGTGGTGTTGCCCTCGCCGTAGGCATAGCCGCCGATGCGCGCCCGCAGCGCGGCGGCGGCGGCCTCGAGCCGGCGGTCGACCTCGCCCGGCGGGCCCTGGGCGGTGACCCGCACCGAGATCTGGGGAAAGGCGGCGCGGAAGGCCAGCCGCGCCTCGGTCGGATCGACCGCGCCGGCGACCAATTCGTCGAGCGCCGATTCGCTGATCCCGAAGGTCTGGAAGGTGTGGCTGCGGTACTCGTCGACGCCGCCGCGCGCGCTGCGCAGCCACGGCAGGACCGTGTCGGCGAGCATCTGCTTCATCTCCCGCGGCACGCCGGGCATGACGATGCCGTGCACCGGGCCGTGGTCGCTCGCCATCGCCAGCCGGAAGCCGGGCGCGGTGCCGAGCGGGTTGGGGATGATCGTCGCCCCCTCGGGAAAGAGCGCCTGCTTCAGGTTGTTCTCGGGCATGGCGCGGCCCATGGCGGCGAACATCTGGCGGATGCGGTCGGCGACCGCCGCGTCCATGCGCAGCGGCACGCCGGCGACCGCGGCGACGGTCTCGGTGGTGAGGTCGTCGGCGGTCGGCCCGAGGCCGCCGGTGCACAGGATGACGTCGGCCTGCGACAACGCCTGGCGCCACGCCCAGGCGATGCGCTCCGGATAGTCGCCGACCACCAGCATGCCGACGACGTCGATGCCGATCGCGATCAGTTGATCGGCGATGTAGTGGGCGTTGGTGTCGAGCGTCCGGCCGGTCGTGAGCTCATCGCCGGTGCTGAGAATGACGGCGCGCATGTCGGTTCCTCGTTCCGACCCGCCGCGCGCGCCCGTGGCGCCAGCGGTCAGGTCAACAGCCAGGCTGCGATCAGGCGGGTGACGAGGTTGCTGTACAATCCCGACACGACGTCGTCGAGTACCACCCCGGCGCCGCCCGGCATGTGCTCGTCGATCCATCCCGCCGGGTACGGCTTGATCACGTCGAGGGCGCGGAAGACGAAGAACGCCAGCAGCGTGTGCTCCCAGGTCGGCGCCAGGAAGAGCGTCGCGCCGAGGTAGCCGACGATCTCGTCGATCACGATCTTGTGGCTGTCGTGCTCCTGCAGCAGCGCCTCGGTACGCCCCGCGACCCAGCAGGCGCCCGCCACCATCAGCGGGTAGGCCAGCAGATACAGGGCGACCGAGTGGTGGCGCAGCGGCTCGTACCACCAGAACAGCGGGATCGCGACGAGCGTCCCGAAGGTGCCCGAGGCGAAGGGTATATATCCGACGAATCCACCCGAGGCGATGAATAGCATCAGACGGCGCATCAGCGGCGCCGCCTCCGTCGCCCGTGGGAGCTCGCCGGGCGGCGTCCCACTCAACGCGAGACGAGACGGCGAATCGCCGCGACGCGCTGGTTCTCGCGCCGCAGCTCCGCGATCTGCTCCTCGAGCTTGCGGATCACGCCCGCCACCTCTTCCAGCGCCGCCGCTGCGCGCTGAACGACACCGTGCGCTGCCCCGGACCGCCCGCCCGCGATGCGCCGGCGGCGCGGCGCCAGCTTGGCGCCCTTGCGGCGAGCGATGCGGTAGTAATTGGCGGCGACGGTGCCGGCCTGCCGACCCGTGGTCTTGGCGAGCCGCCGGAACGCCTCGGTGCGTCCGATCTTCTCGGCCGCGACCATCTTCTCGATCTGCGCGAAGATCTCCGGCCCGATCTCACCTCGTTTCACCTGTCGCTTCTTGGCTGCCATTTCATGCACTCCCCTTCGGCGTAGGATACGGAGTAAATTTGGAGATACAAGACGTCATATCTCGCGATACAATGCAAATTTACCAGGTACATATGTGAGCCTGTTGTCAGTTGGCATGACCCCCCGGCTGAGCGGCGGCGAGGTCCGCTGGCATCGCCGGCGGTCTTTCCGCTAGAGTGCGCCACCGTTGAGCGGGGTAGAGATGAGTACCGGCACGATCGTGCGTCGCGTGGCGGAATGGGTTGCGGGGGTGACCCCCCAGGCCGTGCCGCGACGCGTTCTCGAAGAAGCGAAGAACCAGGTGCTGGGCATGATCGCGGCTGTCCATGCCGGTCATTTCAGCGACTCGGGACGGGTGATCAGCCGCACCGTCAAGGAATGGTCGGGCAGCAAGGAGGCGACGCTCATCCCGTCTGGCGAGCGGACGGGCGTCCAGGCGGCCATCGCCGGAAACGCGGCATTGGGGCTGGCGCTCGACTATGACGACTACCTCTTCGGCGCCCGGACGGGGGCGACGGCGGTCCTCGGAACCCTGGCGATGGCTGAGAAGGTGGGGGCTGGCGGGCCGGACTTCCTGGTCGCCCAGGTGGCGGTCAACGAGATCGGTGGCCGGTTGGGCCTCGCCACCTCGCTCGCGGTGCCGGAGCCGGCGTTGGCCGGCTATGTCCACCTCGCCGGCGGGGCGGTCCTGACCGCCTCGCTGCTCAAGCTCGACGCGGCACAGACCGAGCACGCGCTCGGCCTGGCGCTGGCGCAGGCGGGGCCCATGCCACCCTCGGCCGCGTACGGCTCCGAGGCGCGCATCCTCGCCGCGGCGCTCACCGCGCCGGTGGGGGTGCAGGCCGCCGAATTCGCCGCCAGCGGCGTGCGCGGCGCATCCGACCCCCTGGAGGGCGACGGCGGTCTGTTCCGCCGCCTCGACCGGCCGCCGTTGCTCGGGGCGTTTTCCGGACTCGGGACCCACTGGTTGACCGAGAGCCTGGGGTACAAGATCTATCCGGGGTCGTTGTTCCTGGCATCGATCATCGACTGTGTGCTCGGACTGACGCGGCAGCACCACATCGACGCCCGCAAGGTGTATGCGATCCACGTCGGCGCGGGGCCGCATGCGCTGGCGATGGACGGGCGCTCGGCGCCGTTCGTCCGCGGCAGCGACACGCTGCCGGTGACGCTCACCCAGTCGGTCGCCTATCCGGTGGCGGCGGCGCTGGTCGAGCGCGAGCTCTCGCCGCGCCAGTTCGGGCGCGACCGCATCGGCAACGCGGCGATCTGGGAGCTGGCGGGCAAGGTGCGCCTGTCGCTGGACGAGGCGCTGGCGCGCCGGGGGCGCGAGCGCTCGCCGCTGCGGGTCGTCGGCGACGACGGCAGCGCCGCGAATCTGTTCGATCTCGGCACCGTCGATCTCAACGCCTACAAGGCGACGATCGGCGCCCGCGTGCGCATCGAGCTCGAGGGCGGCCGCAGCTTCGAAATGGAGCAGGACGTGCCCAGTGGCAGCGGCGCGCGGCCGTTCGACGATCGCCGCAAGGCGGTCGAGGACAAGTTCCGCCGCGAGACCCGGTACACGCTGCGCAAGGAGCGCATGGAGAAGGCGATCGACATCGTCCATCACCTGGAGGATGCGAACGCCGCCCAGTTGCGCGAGCTGGCGCGGCTCTGCTGCTCGGAGAAGAGCTGACGGAAGACGGGCTGGTGGGTTTCCGACCCCAGGCCTCCACCGGCTACGGCTTCAGCTCCCACCGCTCGCCGTCCCGCGCCACCATGCCCTCGCGCTCCAGCTTGCGCAGGTGGGCGGTGACCGACATCGCGGCGGCGGCGTGGAGGAATTCGGGCACGTCGGTGTAGATCCGGCGCACCAGGCTGGCGACCGCCTGCGCGCCGCCGGCCAGACCGTCGAGGATCTGCTGGTCGCGCAGCGCGCGGTGGGCGAGATACGACTCGATCTTGGCGCGCGGCGTGTGGATCGCCGGTCCGTGCGCCGGGTAGATGACCGCCACGTCCAGCGCGAGCAGGCGGCGCAGCGACTGCAGGTAGTCGCCGAGATCGCCGTCGGGCGGGATGACGGTGGTGCCGGCGCCGAGCACCACGTCGCCGGTGAACAGGGCCCGCTCCTCCGGCATGTACCAGCAGAGGTGGTCCCAGGCGTGGCCCGGCGTCCACAGCGCCCGCAAGGTCGCGCCCTCGGTGCGGAGCTCGCCGCCGTCGTCGATCGGGTCAACGTCGAGCCCGCCGTCGAGCTTGTCCCACGGCTTCTTCGACACCGGCAGCGGGCCGAAGCGGCCGCGGATCCCGGCGACGCCGCCGATGTGGTCGGCATGGCCGTGGGTCAGCACGATGCGCTCCGGCGCCGCGCCGCCGCGGGTCTCGAAGACGGCGCGCTCGAGCAACGGCAGGTACGGCGGCAGGCCCTGTCCGGTGTCGAGCAGCAGCGGCCGCGACCCGGTGCCGATCAGATAGGTGTTGGTGCCGGGCCCGGTGAACGGCCCGGGGTTCTGGCCCAGCACCACCGTGACCCGGTCCGACCAGACGGCGATGTCGGGCATGTCGAGCCCGATCATGCTGTCGGTGACGACGCGCGTCGGCCGGTCGTTCATGCGCTGCGCTGTCGCGGCAGGCCGAGCACCCGCTCGGCGATGATGTTGCGCTGGATCTCCGACGACCCGGCGGCGATCGTGCGACCGCGCGAGTAGAGCATGAGGTGCGGCCAGCGACCCTCGTCGACGACGTGCGCCGAGCCGCGCAGGAGCTGCCCGTGCGGGCCGAGCAGCGCGACCGCGTGTTCCAGCATGCGCTGGTACATCTCGCTCCAGAAGAGCTTCTCGATCGATCCCTCCGGTCCCGGCGTGCCGCCGCGCAGGACGGCGGTGAGATGGCGCAACGCGGTATGGCGCATCGCGGCGCTGTCGATCACCGCCGCGGCCAGTTGCTGGCGCGCGAGCGGTTGGCGCGCCAGCGGCGTTGCCGCCGGCCAGCGGCGCGCCAGGGCGAGCAACTGCTCGAGCGCCACCCGCGACTGCAACTGACGGCTGTAGGTCAGCGTCTGCCGCTCGTGCATCAGGGTGGTGATGGCGATGTCCCACCCGCCGTTCACGGCGCCGACGACGTTGCGGCGCGGCACCCGCACGTCCGCGAAGAAGACCTCGTTGAAGTCCTCGTCGCCGTTGATCTGTCGCAGCGGCCGCACGGTGACGCCGGGGCTGTGCATGTCGACCAGCAGGAAGGTGATGCCCTTGTGCTTCGGCGCCTCGACGTCGGTCCGCGCCAGCAGCATGCACCAGTCGGCATAGCGCGCGAAGCTCGTCCATACCTTCTGGCCAGTGACGATGAAGTCGTCGCCGTCGACCACGGCGCGCGTCCGCAGCGCCGCCAGGTCGGAGCCGGCGTTGGGCTCCGAGAATCCCTGGCACCAGATCTCCTCCGCGGAGAGGATCGCCTGCAGGTGGCGCCGCTTCTGCTCCTCGCTGCCGTGCGCGATCAGCACCGGCCCGCCCATGGTCAGGCCGGCGAGGTTGATGAGCTGCGGCGCCCCGACCCGCGCCATCTCCTCCTGGAAGATGATCTGCTCGATCAGCGATGCGCCGCGGCCGCCGTACGCCTTCGGCCAGTGGACGCCGCACCAGCCCGCTTCGTAGAGCCGGCGCTGCCAGGCCTTGCCCTGGGCGACCCAGGCGCCGAGCTCCTCCGGCTCCGGGGGCGCCGGATTGGCCTCCAGCCAGGCGCGCAGGTCGCTGCGGAAGCGCTCCTCGGCGGGAGAGTACGCCAGATCCATCCGCCTCCTCGCTATCCAACGTCCCCCGGGTGGTCAACGTGGTGGGGGCGCGACATGGCGCCGGGCGGGGATTCGCACCGCCGCCACGGTGTCACTCGTTTGGCGCTTTCGCAGCGAACGCACGGCGTCCGCCACATCCCGCCACCAGGCGACGCGTGGCCGGCGGCGCGGGCGGACCATCATCGCGATCCCGGCGCCGCGGGCACGTTACGTGCAAAGTATCCCGGCGGGAGGTGTGCCAGATGACGGATGTCAGCACGACGAGCGAAGCGAACCCACAGAGCGAGAAGCGCCGTCTGCTGGTTCTCGTCCGCACCGGGCTGACGCTGGCGATCGGCTACCTGCTCATCTTCAGCACCCGTGATTCGGCACCGCCGCCCGCCCTCACCGCCTTCGTCGTCCTCTACCTCGCCAGCAACATCGTCGTCGCCCTGATGCCGTCCCGCATCCTGGCGCGGGCCGGATTCGACGTCGGCCTGATCCTCACCGACACCGCCGCCATCTCCTTCGCCCTGTCGCTCATTCCGGACGCGAACACGGACGTCTTCGTCTTCTATTTCACCGTCATCCTGCTCGCGTCGATCACCGACCGCACCGCCCTGAGCCTGCTGTCGCCGCTCATCACCAGCGGCGCCTATCTCGCCTTCCTGCTGGCGCGCTACGGCGTCCAGGAGTTGATGCAACCGTCGATCCTCCTGCGCCTGCCGTTCTTCCTGCTGACCGGCACGTTCTACGGCTTCTTCGTCGACCGGGTGCGCCGCGGCCAGATCGCGGTCGCCGCCGCCAAGCAGCGCGCCGCGGCGCGCACCGAGCTGCTGCAGGCGATCACCCACGATCTCAAGCAGCCGCTGTGGGTCGCCAGCGAGTCGGCGACGATGCTCTACGACCGCCTCGCCCGCGACGCCCACCCGGCGCGCGAGCTCGCCGCGCAGATCATGGTCAGCCTGCGCCGGATGGAGGCCCTGACCCTCAACTTCCTCGACCTCGGCAAGCTGGAGTTGCGCGGTCTGTGCGCCCTCCCGCAGCGCACGTCGTTGACCCGCATCGTCGACGACCTGCTCGACGCCGTCGCGCCGGCCTGCGACCTCAAGGGCGTGCGTCTCGACCGCGAGACGGCGCCGGCGCTGCCGCAGGCCTGGATCGATCCGATACAGGCGGAGCGCTGCCTCGGGAACATCCTCGACAACGCGATCAAGTTCACGCCTGCCGGCGGCACCGTGAGCGTCCGCACCGCGGTCGACGGCAATGCGCTCGCCGTGCGCGTCGCCGACGACGGCCCCGGCATCAGCCCGGAACGCGAAGCGGGGTTGTTCGATTCCTTCCAGGCGGGCACCGCGAGCGGCGGCCGTCGCAGCAGCGGCCTCGGGCTGCACATCGCCGATGCGTTGGCCCGCGCCATGGGCGGCAGCATCGACCTCGACCACGATCACACCCGCGGCACCTGCTTCGTGGTCCGGCTGCCGATCGCCGCCGAGCAGGTGAACGCGATGCCGTTGCCGGCTCCCGCCGCGACCGCGGCCTGATCCGCGTCAGCCGAGCGCGACCTGGGCCCGGTAGAGCGCCGCGATCGACTTCGCGTCCTCGATCTCGCCCCGCGCCACCATCGCCAGGGCGCTCGCCAGCGGGACGCGACTCACGGTGAGCACCTCGTCGTCCTCCAACGCCGCCGCGGTCTCGCGCAGCTCGCGCGCCAGGAAGAGATGGATGCGCTCGTCGCAGAACCCCGGCGTGGTGACGATGCTGCCGAGCGGCGTCCACCGCGCGGCGACGAGCCCGGTCTCCTCCTCGAGCTCGCGACGGGCACACGCCGCCGGCGCCTCGCCGGCGCCGAGCGTGCCCGCCGGTACTTCCCAGATGAAGCCGCCGGCGGCATGGCGGTACTGGCGCAGCAGGACGACGGCGCCCTCGGCGTCGAGGGCGACCACCGCCGCAGCGCCCGGATGGTGCACGATGTCCAGAGTGGCGCGGCCGCCGTTCGGGAGCGTCACTTCGTCCTGGTTGACCGTGATGATGCGGCCGCGGAAGACCTCGCCCATGCCCCATCGCTAGCACGGCGACGGGAGGTCGAACGACCGGACGAGGTCAGTGGAGCAGCGGCGGGGCGCCCGCCGGCGACGCCGGCCGGCGCATCCATGCGCCGCGCCGCCGCGCGTGGCGCAGGCAGGGCTGGACGCCCTTGTCGCGCAGCGCGTGCAGGTCATCCTGGATCGCCCGCAGCAGCCCATGGTCGATGCCGACGATCAGCACGTCGACGATCCATTCGCCCGGCACGGCTTCGGTCAGCCGGCGAATCGTCTGCATCACGCTGCCCAGCACCCCCTGATCGATGGTGCCGGCGTAGGTGTAGAGCCACTGCGGGCCGCCGGAAGCGAGGCGCCAGACGCGCACGCTGACTCGATTGGTGTGCGGTTGGTGATGGACGAGTGACAGTCTCATGTGCTCGCTCGTACGTTGCCTTTCTCTCTGAGCAACCGGAATGCCAGCCGGCGAGGCGCGCCCGGCGTCACGGCTGGCGCAAGCCGCCTTCCCCGTTGCCCTGACAATTCCGCCGCGCGCGGCGGGCGGCTGCCATGGCAGGAATTCGCCGCCGCCGCATGGCATGTGGCTGGCCCGCGATACCTCGGGGCGCGCCCGAATGGGCGAACGCGAACGCCCGCATCGTCGCGCTCCGCCGCGCCAGCGGCTCGCAATGGCGTCACTGGGGGGGCGCTGAGCGGCCCGACCGCGCTGTCCGGGCGCCGACCAACTCGACATCGCCTGTTGGAGGGTCGCCCAACCCGCGGCAGCGCTTCGCCGGCGGTCCGCTTCGCAGGCTCAGTCGTCCCAACTCGGCACGGCGGGGTTTCGCCGCACGAACACCGCGCCGACGCGATCCGTGAAGGCCAGTTGCCACCGCTCGTCGGCCGCCAGCGCGCGCGCGAGGCCCATGTCGCGATGCACGAGAACGGTCCTGATCTCGTAGGTGTCCAGGATCGTCTCGTAGCCCGGGGCGGCCTGTTCGAGCCGCGCGGCGTCGAAGAACGCTCCGTTCTCGAACAGATTGTTCCGCCCGTCCCAGAAGGTGCGCCGCTCGCCCCGCCACGCCCAGTCGAGGTAGCCGCCGAACGTGTAACTGTTGAAGACGCGGTCGGGAAGGCCGTGCTCGGCGATGAACTCGGCGCTCGCGACCGGGGCATCCGCGAGCGGATCCTTCTTCGCGGTCGCCAGCGCCATGCCCGCCAGGAGCAGCGCGAGCGCGGCAACCGGCGCCGCGGGGCGACACCAGCGCGGCGCGGTCGTCGCGCTGCCCCACTGCCGTCGGTCGATCTGGCTGCACAGGATCGCGGTCTGGATGCCGAAGAGGAACGTCGCGTGGCGGCGCGCGACCAGCGCGCCGACGAGGGCGACGACCAGCAGGGCGACTTCCGAATGGCGGTGCCGCGCGTCGCCCCAGAACGCCCTGGCGACGATGATGCCGACGCTCAGCGCGAGCGCGCCGAACCACTCTGGTCGCGCGAAGTCGGGCGGACGGAACTGATCGATGTGCGCGGTGGTGCGCCCCCAGTAGAGAGTCAGCGCGTCGGGGATGGCGTGGATCGTGTTGGGGTTCAGCAGGGTGGCGGCCATGCCCAAGACCGCGGTTGCCACGAATGGCCGCAGGGGGACGCGATCGCCCGCGTCGTCGAGCTGGCCGAGGGCCCAGAATGCCATCGGCACCGCGGCGAGCAGCATGAAGGACGGATGGCTGTTCACCCAGAAGACGCCGATGGCGAATGGGACGTACCAGCGGAAGCGAGCGCCGTCGCGCAGCCGCCACGACCAGAGGAACAGGCCTGCGAAGGCGAGGTCGCCGAAGTTCTTTCCGCGCGCGGTGAGGAGATCGTGTTCGACCAGAACCTGGACGACACACAACGCGAGACCGACGCCGCGGGCGACCCAACTCCGCGCGTACGGGAGGACGAACAGCAGCAGGGCGCCGACGTAGGCGGCGGTGTTCAGCAGCAGGACCGCGCCGAGCCCGATCGTTCGCGCGGCGAGGGCCATCGCGATCTGATAGGCGCACATGTTGACGACCCACGCGTCGCTGCTCGAGGCGAAGCTGAAGGGATCGCGATCGGGGAGCCGTCGGTGCGCGAGCAGCCAGTCGCCGGTGGCCAGCGACCAGAAGCCGTCGTTCTGCAGGCGCATGGTGTGCCAGACCAGGGCGCCCAGCGCGAAGATTCCGCACGCCAGGAGCGCATCGCCGGCGAGGCGGGAGGGGAGCGCGCGCGAGCGAGCCGCCGGCATCACGGCGTCGCCGGCGTCGCCGCGGGGAGGGGCGGGTTGACTCGGAACCCGCCCTCCTTCGCCCACGCCGCGAACAGGATCGCCGCGCGCCGTTGCGTCTCCGGGTCGGCGTTCGTCGATCGCACCGCGGCCAACGTGTCCAGGGCCTTCGCCGTCTTCCCCAGGCGGTGCTCCAGCTCGGCGCGCAGCAGCGTGCCGGCGCCGAGGGTGCCGTTGGCGCGTTCGAGGGCCGACCAGTTGGCCGCTTCCCAATGGGCGCGAAACGGGTTGTCACGCTCGAGCCACGCCGCGGCTCTCTGCGGCGCGAGGACCGGCAGCGGGGGGTCGCGCCGGGGCGGCGCCAGCAGTGCCGCCGTCACGGCCAACAGCGACCAGCCGGCGATCCGGCCCCGGCGCTGCGCCGCCGCGTCGCGCGGATAGCAGGCGCCGACGGTCGCCGTCGCCAGCAGGAATGCCGGCACGTACAGCGCAAGGGCGAGCGCCGACGACGAGAAGACGGCGACGACGAGGAGCCCGACCCCGAGCCGTCGGCGGGGGCCGAGGGCGAGCAGGGCCCACACCGTTGCCAGCAGCAGCCCGCCCCGACAGACGGCGAGTGGATGATCGAACGGGGTCGGGGCGAACGCGATCGTCCACGGGTTGGCTCCGGCATGGATCTGCCAGATGACGAGCACGATGCCCTCGATCCCGAGCAGGACGAACGCCAATCGCGCATCGCGGAGCCAGCTCGCGCGTGGCGAATCGTCTGCCGCGCCAGCGTTCCCCCGAGCCGTCGTCATCCCCGCGTCTGCCGCCCTGCGTATGGGGCATCCGTGTCGCTGTCAACGCTCGCCAACCGTCTCTCGCCAACCGTCTCGACGATGACAACGCGACCGCGCACGCGCATGGCGCAGGGCAGGTCTCCGGCGGCGAGACGAGGACAGCGCCCGGCAGCGGGCCTGCGCCCGACGCCGCCGCGACCATCGAGGGGGGGAGCCACGGCGCACCCGCCGCGGCAACACGTCCTGCATTTTCTGCCTTGCTGTTCGGCTTCGCTTCGGTACCGTTTGTGCCGCCCGGAGACGACCCCGGTGGAGGAGGGTATGCGGTCGATGCGATCAGCAATCGCTGGAAGCGTGCTCGGAGCACTGCTGCTGAGTGACTGCGGCGCGGTGAAGTTGGTGGCGCCGGAGGGGCGCGAGGTGCGCATCCTGCCGGCCGATGCGCCAGCGAGCGTCAAGGTGGACCGCACCGTCTGGTACTGGATGTGGGGTGATCGGCCGATCTCCGACAACACCACGCGGCAGGACATCGAGGTCTTCGGGTTGCGCGAGGTGCGCTACACCACCAAGCAGACGGGGTTCGAGATGCTCACCAATCCGTTCACCTCGATCATCTCCATCGTTCGCCGCACGCTCATCGTCGAGGGCAACCCATGAGCGCCGCCAGACGGCCGCGCGTGGCCACCGCCACGGCCCTGTCCGCGCTCACGTTCTGTTCCGGCTGCTTCGCCGTGCGTAGTGAAGCCCCACCGCCGCCGCCGCACGTCCGCCTGCTCTCCGAATCCGCCCCCGTGCAGGTGAGCCGCAAGTATCAGAAGTGGTACGGCGCCTGGGGCCTCTTCCCGCTCAGCCCGGCAGACGAGCCGAAGTACATCATCGAGAACGAGAAGCTGGTCGAAGCGCGCATCCTGCAACAGGACAGCTTCGAGGATCTCGTCGCCGGCTTCATCTACACCGTCATCTTCGCCGGCGTGATCCTGCCGCAGAGCATCATCGTCGAGGGCAACCGCGCGCCGGCGCCGGCGGCCAGTGGCGCGCCGGAGACCCTCCGACCGCCCCAGTGACCGCGCGCCCGACGCCAACCTCCTCGAAATGACGCCGGTCGTCAGAAGCCGATCGCGCAGCCGTCCTTGCGCGGATCGGAGCCGCCCCAGTACGCGCCGCGGTCGGGATCGATGGCGATCGCCTGCGCGCCGCCGAAGCCACCGGCGAGCAGCGCCGCCGATTCGTCCTCGACGACGTGGCCGCGGCGCGCCAGGTCGGCGCCGATCGCCGCCGCCAGCGCCGATTCCAGGGCGACGCGCTCGCCGCCGAGAACGTTGAAGCGCGAGCGCTCGATCGCCTCCTGCGCGTTGTCGCCGCCGTCGATGCTGCCGGCGACGCATCGACCACCACGTCCAGCCGTACCTGACCTACTGCGGCTGGGCGCACGTGTCGGCCAGCGTCGACGGCACCACCATCGCCGATTCCGAGCGCTCGCTTTCGGCGAGCTCGCCCATACGCCGGCGACGCTCCTGGAGGGCGCCCACGCCCGAGGCCCGATCACGATCGTCGGCGTGTGCTGCGGGGACGAGTGCCGCGGCATCTTCAATGCCTGGCAGGCGCGCGGCGGGCGCGACCCGTATGGACCACGCAGACGGGGTGGTCATCGGGCTCGCGGGCTGGCGGCGGCATGGGCGGCGCCGGGCGCGCCGCACGGTGGTCGGGCTCGAGAAGGCGAACGTTGCAGTCGTTGCCCCCGAGCCATCCGTCGTTGGCCGCGTTGTACCCCATCATGGATGGCGGGCGGCGAATCGCCCCGGCCCGGCCTCCCATGGCGATCCCGCGCGGAGAGCGCTCATTGTCCCGGCAGCCATCCTCCCGCCGGCCGCCGCCCGGCCGCGGCCGGCGGATCTGCGTGCGCCGCCATCCCGAGCGCGGCGTCCTGCAGCGGGTGGTACGCGA
>JAHBUY010000006.1:300000-406286 GCA_019637795.1 bacterium
AACACCCACTTGCTGGTGATGTAGGTGTGGACCATGTAGCCGCCGGTGGTGTGGACGACGCCTTTCGGCTTGCCGGTGGTGCCGCTGGTGTAGAGGATGAACAGCGGGTGCTCGGCCTCGAGGGGCGCGCAGGTGCCGACGTCGCTCGCCTCGTCCATCAGCTCGTTCCACCACAGGTCGCGGCCTTCCAGCATCGGCACGGTCTGGCCGGTGCGGCTGACGACGACGACCTTCTCCACCGACGGCGCCTGGCGCAGCGCCTCGTCGACGCTGGCCTTGAGGGGCACGATGGCGCCGCGGCGATAGCCGCCGTCGGCCGTCACCACCACCTTCGCCTGGGCGTCGTTGAGACGGTCGCGCAGCGCCTCGGCGCTGAAGCCGCCGAAGACGACGCTGTGGGTGGCGCCGATGCGGGCGCAGGCGAGCATGGCGATCGCCAGCTCGGGAATCATCGGCATGTAGAGGCCGACCCGGTCCCCCGCCTGGACGCCGAGGCCCTGCAGCACGTTGGCGAAGCGGATCACCTCGCGGTGCAGATCGGCGTAGGTCAGCACCCGGCTGTCGCCCGGCTCGCCCTCCCAGATGATCGCCGCCTTGTTGCGGCGCCAGGTGCCGAGATGGCGGTCGAGGCAGTTGTAACAGAGGTTGGTCGTGCCGCCGGCGAACCACTTGGCGAACGGCGGGTTCCACTCCAGAACCGACTCCCAGGGTTGGAACCAGTGCAGCTCGGCGGCGATCCCGGCCCAGAAGGCCTGCGGATCGCGGGCCGCGTCGCGGCGGATCTCCTCCAGCCGCTCGGCGCCGGCGACGTGGGCCGCGGCGCTGAGCTCGGCGGGGGGCGGGAATACCCGCTCCTCCCTGAGCACGGATTGGATCTGGTCTGACATGTGGCGCTCCTGGACCGCGCCGGCGCGGGCGCGCCGCGGGTCGGCGGTGACGTTACAACAGGCGGCCGGCGAAGTCCCTACGAACGCCGGAGACGGGTGCGCGCGCGCTGGACGGCCTCAACTGGGTGGCGTCGCCTGCGCTTTCGCCTTGGCGTTCTCGGCGAAATCGTTGATCATCTCCCGCGCCTCCTGGGCCCGGGTCTCGATGCGGTCCATGCGATTGCGCTGGGTGCGCAGCTCGACGTCGAGCTCGCCCAGGCGCTCGTGGGCGTCGCTGACCACGTCGTCCAGGTCTCGCCGCGCCTGGTCGGCCGCCGCGTCCACCGCCTTGCCGATGTCGCCGTTCTTCTTGCGGGCGGCGCGCACCACCTCGTCGAGCTGCTTCTGGAACTCGCGCACCTCGGTGGCGAGGGCGCGGCGCGCGTCGCGCACCACGCGCTCCGACAGCGCGTAGGGGTCGGGGCGCAGGAAGGTCCATGCCACATACCCGCCGACCGCCAGCACGGCTACGCCAACCGCGATCAAGAACGACGCGCTCGCCCGCCCCCGCTCACTCATGACCCGGGTGGACATCGCACGAGGGTATCGGGAAAGTCAAAACGCGAGCGCTCGCCGGCGCACGGCGCCGGGCGCGGGGGCCCCGGCGGTTTCGTCCACCAGACGCAGCGCGGCGGCCGCGGCGGGGTTGCAGGTCGGCGCCGGCTCGTGCTCGGGTGCGGCGATGCGCGTCGCGATGCTCGCCGGGCTCCTGTTGGTCGCCGCCACCGCGCTGGTGAAGGCACCGCCGGCAGCGCGCATCGTCAGCCAGCAGGCGCGCTGGAGCGGGCTGGCGCAGGTGGGCGAGCTGGGTGCCGGCGCGGAGGAGCTGTTCGTGATCAGCGGCGAGGTGCGCAACGACGGCGCGGCGCCCCTGGCCGCCGTGCGCCTGGTGTACGAGCTGACGGCCGACGGCGAGGTGGTGGCCCGCGAACACGGATTCAACCGGCGCGCCGAGGCGCTGCGGGAGCCGGCGGTCGAATCCGGCGCCGTTGCCGCCGCCGCGCTGGCCATCGCGCCCTTGCAGCCGGGCGACGCGGATCTCTTCCGCATGGCGTTCGTGCGCGGCAGCGTGCCCCGCTTCGACGGCTGGCGGGTGCGCGTCGACGACGGCTTCGCCACCCTCCCCGCCGCCACCCGCGACGCGCCCCGCGCCCGCTGACCCGCCATGCAACTGCACCTGATCGACGCCACCTTCGAGCTCTTCCGCGCCTTCTACGGCCAACCCGCCCGCCGCGCTCCCGACGGCCGCGAGGTGGGCGCGGTGCGCGGCCTCGTCCGCTCCACCCTGCCGCTGCTGCGCGACCCCGCGATCTCCCACCTCGCGGCCGCGACCGACCACGTCATCGAGTCGTTCCGCAACCGGCTCTACCCCGGCTACAAGACCGGCGAGGGCATCGACCCGGCCCTGTGGTCCCAGTTCCCGCTCGCCGAGGACGCGCTGCGCGCGCTCGGCATCGTCGTCTGGCCGATGGTCGAGCTCGAAGCCGACGATGCGCTGGCCACCGCGGCGGCCCGTTTCGCCGCCGCCAGCGAACGCGTCGTTCTCCTGTCGCCCGACAAGGACCTCGCCCAGTGCGTCCGCGGCCGGCACGTCGTCACCCACGACCGCATCCGCGGCACCACCTACGACGAGGACGCCGTGCGGGCGAAGTTCGGCGTCGGCCCGCGCTCGATCCCCGACCTGCTCGCCCTCACCGGCGACAGCGCCGACGGCTTCCCCGGCATCCCGGGCTGGGGACGAAAGTCGGCGGCCGCCGTCCTCGCCGCCTACCAGACGATCGACGCGATCCCCGACGATCCCACCCGCTGGACCGTCAACGTGCGCGGCCGCGAACGCCTCGCCGCCACCCTGAGCGCGCGCCGCCACGAGGCGCTGCTCTACAAGACCCTGGCCACCCTGCGCACCGACGCGCCACTCGCCGAGTCGCTCGACGACCTGCGCTGGCGCGGCATTCCCCGTCGCGCCTTCCGCGATCTCTGCGACCGCCTCGGCCTCGGCGCATTCGCGACCAGCGACGTGCGTTGGATTGACGACTGACGTTTGGCGGTCGCTTTCGCATCCGCCGCCGCCCCGGCAACGGCGGCCGGGCAGCACCCCCTGCACTTCCGACATGGCCTGACACCCCGCAACGCAGCTCACATAATGAGCGTCGCAAGCTTGCCGCTATCTGAGCGAAATCACGTGGAATTGGCCCTCGGATCGCGATGAGCATGCTGGCAGTGCTGCAAGTCCGATGATGTGAATTGCAAGACTGCCGCAGGCCCACGAGTCATTAGCTCTGGGCACACGTTCCATGAAGGTTTACAGTCGGACTCGGGCACACGGCTTGCTCTCTGCTGTGGCTACCAAACAGAGGAGGCCCTTCGGGGCATGATCATGTCCAGCGACAACCGGATCACCAGAGACGATGGGTTCGGGCGAGAGGTGGGCGACTCCGACCTGGATCTGCTGCGGATCACGTCGCTCGGAGGAGGCGAGACACGGACGACGCAATACACGGGCACCAAGGCACTGATGCTGGCCATTCTCGAGGACGGCATCCGCAGTTATCTCAGCCCGGTCGGACGTGTCCGCAGTGAGGCCGAGTACTGGGTACGCAGCGCTCGCAATCGTTCGCCCTTCAGCTTCCACGTTGTCTGCGAGACGCTCGGGCTCGAGCCGGGCGCGGTGCGCCTGGCGCTCGAGCGCCTGCGCGCCAAGAATGTCTCGCCGCGACGCGCGATCGGCCGCAGCCGGCCGAACGTGCGCCGCACCGGGCGGCTCGTCACCCGGCGCAGCATCGGCTGACGGCACGGGGTCGCGCGGGCACCTGGTCCGCGCGACCCCGTTGCACGCACCGGGGGTACGGCGCTTTGCGGGCAGGCGGGCGTCGCGGCAACATACGGATCGCGTGCGGCATCCTTTCGTCGAGCGACGGCTCCTTCCCACGATGCGACGCGTCCGTATCGCCACGACTCTCGCCCTCGTGCTGGCGTTCTGCGCGCCGGCGCCGAGCGGCGGGCTGATCGCGTTCCAGGCGCGGCGCGAGATCGATCTCGGCGGCGAGGCGACCGCGGCGGTCTTCACGGCCGGGACCGACCGGCGGGCGCTGGTGGCGACGGCGGACGGTCTGAGCGTCCTGCGCTACGACGGCGGCGCGGTCGGCCGCGGCGAGCGCAGCAGCGACGGCCGCGGCGCCCGCATCCTGGTCGCCGGCCCCGATCTGGTCGCGTTCGCGACGCGCGACGCGCACCGGATTTCGATCTCCCGGCTGGGGCCGCGCGGCCTGCCCGAGCGTCCGCAGGACATCGAGCTGCCGGCTCCGCCGCGCGCCGCCCGTTGGTTCCCGCTGGATCAGCGCCCGGGGCTCGCCGTGCTGCACGACGACGGCCTGAGCGTGCTCACCCGCGACGGCGCCAATTGGCAGCGCCGCGACCTGGCGGCACCGCGTTTCGCCGCCGACGTGGCGGCCGCCGACGTCGACGCCGACGGTCGCGCCGACCTCATCCTGGCCGACCAGACCGGCAGCGCTCTCGTCGTGCTGCACGGCGGCGGGGACGGCACGTTCGAGTCGGCGGGGACCCTCCCCAGCGCCCGCGGTGCCCGGCGCCTCATCGCCGCCGACCTCGATGGCGACCAGCGGACGGATCTGCTGGTGATCGGTGACGATGGCCTCTTCTGGCATCGGCTCGGCGCTGACGGCCGCCTGTCGCCGCCGCAGTTGCTCTGGAAGTCGCCCCACCTCGCCGACGCCAGCGTCGCCGACCTGTCCGGCGACGGCCGACCGGATGTCGTCGTCGCCGACCGCAGCGCCGGCACCGCGGTGGTGCTGCTGGGCAGCGGCGATGGACACGTGCGCGACAGCGGCGCCTACCTGGTCGGCGCGGGTCCGGAAACCATCCTCGCCGGCGACGTCGACGGCGACGGCCACGCCGACCTGCTGGCCTTCGGCCGCCTCGGGAGCGGCGGCACCTGGCTGCGCGGCCGCGGCGACGGCAGCTTCGATGGCATCCCCTGCACGCTGGCGTCGTTCGGCGCGCTGAGCGCCCTGGTGAGCGAGGACTTCGACGGCGACGAGCATCCCGACCTGGCGGCGGTGAGCGAGGACAGCGGCCTGCTCGGCATCTTCATCGGCCTCGGCGACGGCCGCTTCCGCGCCCTGCCGCCGATCAGCGTCGGCCGCCGGCCGCGCGGCCTGGCGGTCGGCGACTTCAACCAGGACGACAAGCCCGACCTGGCGGTGGCGGTGTTCGGCGGCGACGCGGTGGCGGTGCTGCTCGGCGACGGCGCGGGCCATTTCTCCGCCCCGCGCCAGATCGCCGTCGGCGGCGGCCCGCTGGCGATCAGCGTCGGCAGCTTCGCCAGCCCGATCAGCACCGACCTCGCGGTCGTCAACTCGCTCAGCGACAGCGTCTCGATTCTCTACGGCGACGGTCATGGCCAGTTCTCCAAGGTGGTCAACCAGCCGGTGCCGGCCCGTCCCAGCTTCCTGATCGTCGGCGACACCAATCAGGACGGCAACCAGGATCTGGTGGTCGGCAGCAACTACAGCGAGACCGTCGCGATCCTGCTCGGCAACGGCGCCGGCCTGGAGGCGCCGACCACCAGCAAACTGGACGGCACCGCCAAGCCGTCGCTGGCCGAGGACTTCGACGGCGACGGCCACATGGACCTGGTCAACCCGGACGAGCTCGGCGGCGCGATCGAGATTCTACCCGGGGAACACCCGCGCGAGTTCGGCAAGCCGATCCGCCTGGCGGTCGGGCGCGCGCCGCAGGCGCTCGCCACCGGCGACTTCGACCGCGACGGCAGGATCGACATCGCGGTCGCCGACCGCATCGGGCAGACTATCGCCATCCTCTTCAATCGCAGCCCGAAATCGCCGCCCCCGGTCGCCGGGGGTCTGCGGCGGGCGGCAGCCGATTGACAGCGCCGCCGGCAGGCGGCAGGACGTGCCCCATGTCGCTGGATGCCGCGCAGGAGGTGGCGGTCGAGATCGCCGCCTCGCAAGCCGAGTGCTTCGCCGCCATTCTCGACTTCGAGCGCTACCCGGAGTGGTCGTCGGCCGTCACCCAGGCCCGCATCCTCGAGCGCGATCGCGCCGGCGTCGGCCGCATCGTCGAGTTCCACATCGACGCCAAGATCAAGACCCTGCGCTACGTGCTGGAGTATCAGCACAAGAAGCCGACGCAGCTCACCTGGCACTCGATCGACGGCGACATCGAGTCCATCGAGGGCATCTACCGCTTCAAGAAGCTGGCCCCGACCCGCACCGAAGCCTCCTGCCGACAGGAGATCCGGCTCGGATTCTGGCTGCCCGGACCGCTCCGCCGGCTGGCGGAACGCACCGCGCTCGCCCAGTCGGTCAACGAGTTCAAAGCCCACGTCGAGCGGGCCGCCGATCCGGCACCGCGCTCCCGCTCCGGTCGCCGCGCGAGCTGAACCCGGCGAGCCGCTGCCCGCCGCGCCCGCGCGGCGGGCGGCTGGTCAGCGGCGGGACTTCTTCTTCGGCCGCGCCGCCGCCCGTCGCGGCGCCGCCTTGGCCTTCTTCGCCGCCGTCGGCTTCTTCGTGGAGGGGGCTTTCTTGGCCGCGGCCGATTTCCTGGCCGCCGCCGGCTTGGCCTTCCCCTTCACCGCCGCCTTCGTGGCCTTGGCCGCCGGCGCCTTCGCCGCCGGCTTCTTCCCGGCGGCCGGGGCCGCCGCCCTGGACTTGCCGGGTGCGGTGGGCTTCTGCAGCCCCATCGCCGCCGCGGCGCGCGCCGGAACCCGGCGCAGGAGCTGGTATTTCACCTTGCTCGCCAGTTGCCCGTAGAGCATGTTCAGCCGGTCGCGATCGAAGCGCATCAGCGCTTCTTCGAGGCGGTTGCGGTGGTCCTCGAGGTAGGTCAGCAGGTACTCCTTCGAGGTGACGATCACCTTGTCGGGTACCTTTCTCCGGCTCTCGATGATCCGGACGATCTCGTGGAGAATGCTGCTGTCTACCGGCTGCGTCACGCCAGGGTCTCCGCCACCAGGGGTCACCATGATCGCACGGGCGGCCCGGCTCTTAGCACGGATTTTGGCATTGGCAAAGTCGCGCCGGCAGACGCCGACGCGGTCAGCGATCGGGAATCGCCGTGGCGGTCGGCAGCGGGCTGGCCACCTGCCGCAGTGCGGCCGGGGTCGGCGTCCGCGGGATGGTCGCCGTCACGCTCGAGTTCGACCCACACCCCGCGCTCGCCAGGACGGCCAGGATGCCGGCCATCGCGCAGACCACGGGCGAATGAAAAAGTACTGTGTTGTTCATGCGCTGACCCCCCAAAACGCAAGTGCTGGTCGGAGGTCCGGCTAGCCGGCCGCGCGGCAGGAGTCAAACCGCGGTCTCGACCGCGGTCTCGACCACCGCGGTCTCGGCATTCGCCGCCAGCCAGGGCCGCAGCGCCGCCAGCAGCTCGCCGGCGACGAAGGGCTTGTCGATGTACCCGCCGACGCCGAGCGGTGACAGCCGGCGGCGGGCATCCTCGTCCAGGCGCGAGCTGCAGACCACCACGGGTTGATGGCGGAGACGGGCGCTGGCGCGCAGATGCTCGACCAGGCCGAAACCGTCGAGGTGTGGCATCTCGAGATCGCTGAGCACCACCGCGTACTGCCCGCGCTCCAACTTGACCAGCGCCTCGCGGCCGTCACGGGCGACGTCGAAGGTGACCCCGGCCTGACGCAGGGCCGCGGCCGCGGCCTCGCGTGCCACCAGCGAGTCGTCGACCACCAGCACGCGGCGGCCGCTCTCCGCCGCCTGCGCCGGCGACAGGCGGGCCGAGAACGCCGCCAGCAATCGCTCGGCATCGAGCACCGGCAGCGGGCGGCCGCGGGGATCGACGGCGGCGCCTGCCAGCCAGGGGTGGAGGGCCAACAGGCGGCTCGGGGGCTCGACCAGCAGTGACACCGGCGGGCGCACGCGATCGACCACCAGGGCGCCGCCGGCGCGCAGCACCAGGGCCACGGCGCGCGGCGGTGGCGCCGGGGCGGACACCAGATCGGCGAGGCGCAGGGCGGCGAGCTGCCGCTCGCCGACCACGATCGGCAGACTCGGCTCCGGGGTGTTGATCGAGACCGCCCGCTCGACGGCGCGCAGCGGCAGGGCCAGCCACAGGTCGCCGACCGACACCGGCACGAGCGCCGCCGGCAGCGTCTGGACGGCGTCCGCCTCGCCGGCGAGCAGCCCCTGCAGCAGCGACGCCAACGCCGGCGGCGGCAGCGACGCGGCGGCGAAGACGGCGTCGAGCACGCCCTGCTCGGGCGCGCTGGCGGCGTCCGGATCGGCGAAGAAGCGCTCCAGGATCCGCGCCGCCGCGGCCAGCTCGGCGCGGCCGACCAGCCCTGCCCCGCCCTTGATGGTGTGGAAGATGCGCGATAGCTCGCGGAACGCGTCCGGGCGCGTCGCGGCGACGGAGGCGCGCGGCCAGGCGGCGAGCGCCGCATGCAACTGCTCGTCGAGCTCGGCCGCGAACACGGCCGCCAGGCCGTCGACCAGCGGGGCGTTGCCCGCGCCCGCCACGGTCACGCCTCCGCCGCCGCGGCCGCGCTGCCGGCCACCGCGGCCGCCTCGCTGGCGACCAGCTCGGCGGTCTGGCGCAGGCGGCGGGCGCTGTCGACCGCCGCCTGCACCGCGGCCTCGACCCCGCCGTCAGCGCTCGTGCGCAGCGCCGCGCCGAGCGCGCCGACCCCCTGCCGCGCCTGTTCGAGCAGGCCGACCAGCGCCTCGAGGTCGTGCGCGACGCCGGCCAGGGACGCCGCCGGCGCCGCCGCGTCGGTCGCGCTCGCGTCGAGCGCGGCGCGCGCCGTGGTGAGCGTGCCGTCGAGCTCCGTGCCCACCCGCTCGGCGCGCTCGACGGCCATGCGGGCGCTCTCCGCCAGGACATCGTCGGCGGCCGGCGCCGACTGGAGCGCGGCGTTGACCGCCAGCACGCTCAGCTCGTCGACCAGCGCCGCCGCCGCCGCCGCGCCGCTGCCGAGGGCCGCCAGGGCGCGGTGCCCAACCGCGCGCTGCGCGCCGGCGGCAGCGTCGGCGCGCGCCAGCTCGGCGGCCAACTCGCGCACGCTCGCCTGTTCGGCGCGCACGGCCCGCTCGACGTGCGCGTTGCCGGTGGCGACGTCGGCGGCGAGCGCCCGCGCCTGCTCGAGGCGCCGACCGGCGTGGCGCGTCGCCTCCTCGGCCGCGCCCAGGGCGTCGAGGTTGCGCTCGACGTCGCGGCGGAGCCGCTCGGCGGCGGCGCGCAGCGCCTCGGCGGCGGGCGGTGGAACGAGGCGCGCCACCCGCCGCGCGTCGTCCAGGCGGTCGGCGAGACGCGCCAGCGCGGTGCCGATCGGCGCCAGCGCGCCGGCCGCCGGCAGGCGCGGCGGCGGCTCGCCGGGCTGCCAGCCGTCGACCGCCTCGGCCAGCGCCCGGGCGTCGCGCTCGTGCTGCTGGCGGCTGGCGGCGCGCTCGCTGCGATGCTGTTCGACCAGTCCGTTCACCTGCAGCGCGATCGCCGCCGCCTCGCCGCCGCCCAGCACCGGCACCCGGGCGCGGGGATCGTTCAGCCGCAACCGCGCCAGGGATCCGGCGAGGTGGCGCAGCGGCAGCGAGCCCCACCAGACGAGCCCGGCGAGCGCGGCGATGACCAGCCCGGCGATCCCGGCCGCGGCGGCGAAGAGCGTGCGCCGCGCCGCGGCGGCGTCGCGCTGCGCGTCGTCGGCGGCCCGCGTCGCCACCACCCGCCAGCCGAGCTCGCCGAACCCGGGAGCGCCGACCGAGGCCAGCATGGGGCGGCCGTCGACCTCGTACGGCAGCGCGCCGCCTTCGTCGCCGCTCAGCAGCGCCGGCGCCAGCGGGCGCTCCGCGTCCGCGCCGCGGCGCGGCGTGCTGCGCGGCCCGCCGTCGGGTCCGACGAGGACGACGTCGCCGCTCGCGCCGAGGCCGAGCGCGTCCCAGGCGCCGCCGGCCGACAGGGCGCGATCGAGCGCGCCGGCGTCGACCGCGGCGATGACGCTGCCAATGGGCTCGCCGTCGACCATCACCGGGGCGGCGAGAAACGCCAGCGCCTGGCCGCGCGCCGCGGCGAAGGGAGCGAAATCGGCGCGCAGCAGGCTGCCGCGCGCGGCCCCGCGACTGCGGCGATACAGCGCCCCGAGGCGGGAATCGGAGAAGGCGCCGTCGAGCAGGCTGGTCTGGAACACCGGCGTCTTGGCGACGTCGTAGACCACGAGGCCGTCGCTGGCCCGCACCAGCATGAGGTCGGCGACGCCCTGTTCGGCGGCCGTGGCGGCCAGGCCCGGATGCCAGCGGGCGTGCGCATCGGCAAAGGCGCCGTCGGTCGCCAGGCCGGCGCCGGCGACGTACTGCGCCTGCAGCCACTGCGCCCGCCGCATCGCCGGCAGGCCGATCGCGTCGTCGAAGGGCGGCCGCCGTTCGCCCAGCGGCGCGTACCACTGCGCCAGGTGGGCGGCGAGGGCGGCCCGCTGCGGCGCCAGCGCGCCGGCGTCGATGCGCGGATCGCTCTCGCTCACCCGGCTCGCCTGCGCCAGCTCCAGCAGGGCACGCGCCGTCGCCTCGTCCGCCGCCAGGCGCCGCACCCCGTCCTCGAGGCGCGCCCAGGTCGCCAGCGCGGCCGCCTGCGCCGCGGCGCGCACCGCGTCGAGGTGAAGCGCGGCGGCGCGCGCCGCCACCGCGTCGGCGCGCCGCGCGCCGATCTCGGCCAGGCCGAACACCGCCAGCGCGACCACCGCCGCGGCGACCGCCAGCAGGCGCCGGGCGCTGGCGGCGGCGCGCTGCTGCGCGGCGACCTCGGAGGGCGACTCACTCGGCACGCGCGTCTCCGCCGGCCAGGAACCCGGCGTCGGTCGCCGCCACCAGCGCGCTCGCCAACGCCGTCGGATCGAGCAGGGACAGCGGACCGCCGTCGGCGTCCCGCTCGGCGCCGATCACCGCGCCGCCGCCCGTCTTCTCGCCGCCCGCGTCGTCCGCGAACGCCGGCAGCCAGCCGACCGCGCCGACGCGGTCGACGACGATCCCGAAGCGCAGCCCGCCGCACTCCAGCACCAGCACCGGCTCGCCGGAACGACAGGCGCGGATCGGCTCGTCGATCCACGGGTCGATGCACACCACCGGCAGCGGCGCGCCGCGATCACTGACCAGGCCGACGACGTGCGCCGGCACGCAGGGCAGTGGCGTCAGCGTGCCGCCGCTCAGGACGCGGCGCAGCGCGCTCGCCGGCAGCGCCAGTCGTCGCTGCCCGCGTTCGACGATGCAGAAGGCTTCCCGTTCCTCGGCGTCCATGTCCCCGCTCCGTCAGGCCGCATGGCGGTCAGCAGAATGCATGCCATGCGCCCGGCGACGCCGCCGCTCATCGCCACTGGCGTTTGCGGCGCGCCGCCGACAACCCCGTGGCGAGGCGTCACTGACGCGCCCGGGCAGCCGGGATTCCTTGACAAATCAAAGGCGAAGTCTCGATATGCCAGACGATGCGCCGCGCCTCGCTGCTGCCCCTGCTGTGCGTACTGGCCGCCTGCGCCCCCAAGTACGCCGACCTGCCGCTCACCCCGACCCAGCTCATCGCCCAGTCCGAGGACGCGCTGCGCCGCGGCGATTACGCCACCGCGGCCAACGGATTCTCCGACTACCTGGCCTCCGGGCAGCAGAGCTTCCGCGCCCGCGCCTACTACGAGCTGGCGCAGGCGCAGTATGGGCTCGAGCACTATGAGGCCGCGCTGGCGACGATCTCCGATCTCGAGGCCGAGTACCCGAGCGAGCGCTGGGCGCAGCCCGAGGCGCTGCGCGGCGACATCATGTACGCGCTCGGCAAACGCGTCGATGCGATCGACGCCTGGCAGCGGGCGTGGGCCGATGGCACCGCCTCCGATCAGGCGTTCCTGCGCTCGCGCATCCAGGAAACCGGCGACCAGCTCACCGTCGCCGAGCGCGACGAGCTGGCGGACACGCTCACCCAACCGGACGTGCGCACGATCCTCGGGTTGGGCGCGCCGAACGAGCTCGGGGCGCCGCCGATGCCGCCGCCGCTGGCGGCCGCGCCGACCGCCGCCCAGCAGCGACAGGCGGCGGCCGAGTCCGAGGCCGACACCGCGGCGGGCTATCAGGCGCTCGAAGCCGCGCCGCTGCCGCTCGGCGATCAGGCGGCCGGCGACGCGCTGGCGGCGGGCGCCCAAGTCGCCTGCCTGCTGCCGCTGACCGGTCCCGACCGCGCCAGCGGCCAACAGGCGCTGAACGGCCTGCGGCGGGCTTTCGCCGGCGATGCCAGCACGCTGCTGGTGCGCGACACCGGCGGCGACCCCGATCTCGCGGCGCGCCTGGCGGACGCGCTGGCCGCCGACGTCAACGTCCTGGCGATCATCGGGCCGACCCAGGATCGCACCGCCGCCGCGGTGGCGCCGATCGCCGAGCGCGCGCAGCTCCCGACGGTGCTGCTGACCAACGCCAGCGGGCTGACCGGCGCCTACGTCCTGCGCTCGGGCATCGCCAGCAGCCAGGGCGCCCAGGGACTGGCCTACGACACCGGCGTCATGGTGCGCGACGCCATCGCCGACGGCGCCCGTTCGCGCGGCGCGCTGCTCGCCGCCCTGCGCCAGCAGACGCGGCGCGGCGACAACGCCGGCGCCGGCTCCCTCGCCAACGGCGATCGCTGACCGCCGCGGCGCGCCTCAGCGCGCGGCGGCGTCGGCGGCGCCGAAGTACGGCTCGGCGTCGGCGCCGCGCCAGGCGCAGTAGCGGCGCAGGTCCGCCTCCGCGGCCCCGAACACCAGCGACAGCACCGCCGCGTCGTCGAGCAGGCCGCCGACCGGAATGACATCCGGCACCGCGTCGAACGGGGCGACGAAGTAGGCCAGCGCCGCCGCCAGGGCAGCGGCGGTGCGCCACGGGACGTGCGGATAGGTCCCGCGCGCGACGTCGCGCAGGAATCGCGCGCTCAATTCGATGCGGGCGAGGAACTGGCGCAGTTGCGCCGGGCTCACGCGCCGCAGTTGCGCGGCGATCGCCGCGCCGCGCGCCGCCACGCCGACGGCGCCGCTGGCGAGAAACGCCGCACGGCCCATTCGCGTCATGCCGTCACCATCGATGGGCCCGTGGCCAGTGTCAAGGCGCGGCGCCGGCGCCGCGCCACCTTGCGCCGCCGGCCGCGAGGCGGCACTATCCGCCCCCTGATGCAGACCACACAGTCCTCGCGCGTGCTGGTGATGGGCAGCGGCGGCATCGGCGGCATCGTCGCCGCCAGTCTGAGCGAACACGGGCCGGCCCCGAGCGTCGTCACGCACAATCCGGCGATCGCCGCGGCCATCAACGCCGACGGCTTCGTCGTCCAGGACGGCGAGCGCGCGCGCGCCGTGCCCGGCCGCGCGACGGTGGTCCTGCCCAACGACGCCGGCATCTTCGACGTCGTCTTCCTGGCCACGCAGCCGCCGCAGGTGCGGGCGGCGGCGCGCGCCGCCCTGCCCCACCTGCATCCGCGCGGCGTGATGGTGTGCCTGCAGAACGGGCTCTGCGAGTCGCACGTCGCCGAGGTCGCGGGCGAGGAGCGGGTGGTGGGCGCCATCGTGGTCTGGGGCGCGTCGATGACCCGGCCCGGCGTCTACGAACGCACCTCCGCCGGCGGCTTCGTGGTCGGGCGCCTCGACGGCCGCGACGATCCGCGCCTGGCGCTGGTGCGCGATCTGCTGGCGCCGATCGGCGAGGTCGAGATCACCCACAACCTGCTCGGCGCGCGCTGGAGCAAGCTGGCGATCAACTGCGCCATCAGCTCGCTCGGCGCCATCGGCGGCGAGCGCCTGGGCGAGTTGCTGCGCCACCGCTTCGTCCGCCGGCTGGGCCTCGAGGTGATGAGCGAGGCGGTGGCGGTCGCCCGCCGCCGCGGCGTCCGGTTGGAGAAGGTGTCGGGCACGCTCGACCTCGGCTGGGTGGCCCTGACGCCGGCCGACGTGAGCGGCGCCGGCTCGCCGTCGCTGCTCGCCAAGCACGCCCTGCTGCTGGCGGTCGGCGCCAAGTACCGCCGCCTGCGGTCGTCGATGCTGCTCGCCATCGAGCGCGGGCGCGAACCGGCGGTCGATTTCCTCAACGGCGAGGTGGTCCGCGCCGGCGCCGCGCTGCGCATCCCGACGCCGATCAACCAGCGCATCCAGGACTACATCCACGCCATCGCGCGGCGCGAATTGCGGCCCGCCCTGGGGCTGCTGCGCCGCCTGTACGACGAGAGCCGCGGCGCCGCCTACGCGGCGGTCGCCCAGCAGGCGCCGTAGGGGCGAGGCCGCGGCGGGTCAGCGGTCGCCGCGCGCCAACCGTTCGGTGGTGTCCTCGAGGCGGTCGCTGAGGATGCGCGACAGGTTCAGGAGCACCGTCGCGGCGATGCGCGGGTGGCGGCGGCGCAGGCGATCGAGGACGCCGCGGTCGAGGATGAGGTACTCGGTCGGCTGCGTCACGACGACCTCGGCGGAGCGCGGCCGATCGCGCACCAGCGCCATCTCGCCGATGGCGTCGCCGCGGCCGACGCGGCGGATCACCGGCTCGCCCGGGGCGCGGCGCACCTCGGCGCCGCCGCTCAGCAGCACGTAGATCTCGGGCCGCAGCTCGCCGCGCCGCATGATCCGCTCGCCCGGCGCGGCGGCGGCCAGCCGCCCCATGAGGACGACGATCTTCGCCTGGAACGCCCGCAGCCCGGCGAAGAGCGGGATCTGCTTCTCCGGCTCGGGGCCGAGCTTGAGGAACAGCAGATCCCACAGGGTGATGATCGTCGTGCTCAGGAGCAGCGCCGGCGTGATCAGCAGCTCGGCGAGGAGGCCGATCGCCACCGTGGCGCTGGCGAGGAGGCCGAAGTGGCGGATGGGCTGGAAGTTCGACAGGCAGGTGATGGCGAAGCCGGCGGTCAGGGCGAGCGCCGAGTAGACGATCGGCGTGCCGACCCGGCGGGCGACGTCGAGGATCGCCCGCTCCCGGTCGCCGGTGGCGCGCAGCCGGACGTTGAGCGCGCTGAAGTAATGGATGGTATCGCCCACCGCGATGCCGATGGCGATCACCGCGATCATGCTGGTCGAGATGTCCAGGGGGATGCCCGTCCAACCCATGAGGCCGAAGAGGACGATGATCGGGGCCACGTTCGGCACCAGCGACAGCAACCCGGCGCGCACCGACAGGAAGATCAGCGACATGATGAGCAGCAACACCGCCAGCACCTGCCACAACGCGGTCACCTGTCCGCGCGCCAGGTCGTCGGCCGAGCGGTTGAGCAGCACCACGCTGCCGGTCGGCGTCACCGTCAGGCCGCGGCGGAAGCGCGACCGCGCGTAGGCGGCGATGCTCTCCACCAGGGCGCCCACCTGGGACGATCCCGCCAGGTGGGTGCGGACGACGATGTTGGCGCGCCCGAAGTCCCGGCTCACCACCGGCGCGACGTCGGCCGGGTCGACGAACAGCAGGAGCTGGTCGACCTCGTCCTGTTGGTCGGGCAGGCCGCGGCCGCGATCCGGGTTGAGCGCGCCCTGCATGACCGCGACGTAGTCGGCGAGCGAGAGGCTGCCGTCGACGCCCGGCTGCTCGGCGACGAACCGTTGCAGGTCGCGCATGGCGGTGAGCGCGTCGAGCCGCCCCATGCTGCCCGGCCCGTCCCCCTCGACGGTGACGTAGATCGGCTGCGTGCCGCCGAGCGCCTCGGCGATGCGCAGGGTGTCCCGGCGCACGGCGCTGCCACGGCTGAAGAACTGGAGATAGTCGGTCTCGACCCGGATGCGTGCCGCCCCCCACGCCGCGACGGCGCAGAGGAGAACGCCGCCGCCCAGCACCAGCAGGCGGTGCGCCATCGCCCAGCGGGCGAGGGCTTCGACGGTGGTGGCGACGCGATCGCGCGGCTGGGCCAGCGGGCCGGCTGCCGGCCGCGGGTGTGGCAGCAGGAGCAGGACGGCCGGGATCAACAGCAGCGAAAGGACGACGATCGCCGTGACGCCGACCACCGAGTAGACGCCGACGTCGCGGATGGCATGGATCGGGTTGCCGATCAGCGTCGCGCAGCTCGCCGCCGTCGTCAGCCAGGCGACCAGCACCGGCAGGCGGACGTGCCGCACGGTGGCCGCGACGACCGCCTCGCGCGGAAGGCCGGTCGCCAGCTCGACGTAATAGCGGCCGACCACGTGGATGGCGTAGGTGAGGCCGATGGCCATCAGCAACGGCGGCAGGATGAGCGTGCCCATGTTGATGTCGCTGCCGCACAGGACCATGACGCCGGCGGTCCACACCGTGCCGGCGACGACGCAGGCGAGCGGCAGCGCGACGCCCCGCCGGGTGCGGAGCGCGAGGAACAGGACCACGAGCACCAGCGCCAGCGACAGCGGCACGAAGCGGATGAGGTCCTGCGTCATCAGGCGCGCGCCGCTCCCCTTCAGCGACTGGGCGCCGGTGATCGCGAAGCGCGACGGCTCGCCGAGCGCCGCGACCGCCCGCCGCACCCGGCCCTCGAGATCGCGGGCGAACAGCTCCTGATCCGACAGCGGCTCGTAGAGCACGAGGATGCTGGTCGCATCGCCGGCGGCGTTCACCAGGTTGCCGACGTAGAGCGGATCGCCGAGCACCCGGGCCTTGAACGCGGCGGCCTCGTCGGCGGTGCGCGGCGGCGCGCCGAGCAGCGGCCCGACGCGCAACCCCATCTCGTCGCTCGTCACGCCCTTCACCGTGGTCAGGCTGATCACCTCGCGCACGCCGTCGAAGTCGGCGATCTGGCGCGACAGATGCCCGATGGTGGCCAGCGTCGCCGGGGAGAAGACGTCGCCGAAGACGCCGATGACCGTCGCCTGCTCGCTGCCGAAGGCGCGTATGACGCTCTCGTAGTAGAGCCGGTCGGCGTCGTCGCGCGGCAGGAGATTCTCGATCGCCGCGTCGACCCGGATGCGGACGGCGCAGACGGCGAGCGCCAGCGTAATTGCCAGCAGGCCGGCGATCGTCAGCCGCGGCGCGCGCAGCGGCAGGTCGAGCAGACGACTCGGCATCGTCGGAACGCGTGACGTCGGGCGGATCGGGCGGCGGCGGACGGCCGCCCGTCAGAGATCCGGCGACTGGCTGCAGTCGCGGGCGCGCTGGAACAGCGCCTCCGCCACCCGGTCGAAGATCGCGAAGCGCTGATCCCTGGTCTGCCCGAGATGGTAGCGGTGGAAGATCTGCTGCAGCACGACCGCCATCTTGAACTGGCCGAAGACGTAGTAGTACGGCACCGCGTTGACGTCGACGCCGCGGCGCGCGCCGTAGCGCGCCACCGCCTGGCGGCGGTCGAGGAAGCCGGGCACCGTCGACGGCATCGTCCCCGCGGTCATGCCGGCCACCTCCTCGCCGGGCTGGCGCCAGCTCGAGAGCAGGGTGCCGAGGTCGGCCAGCGGGTCGCCGACCGTACACATGTCCCAGTCGAACACCGCCACGACGCGTCCGGGATCGGCCGGATCCATCATCATGTTGTCCAGCCGCCAGTCGTTGTGGAGCAAGGTCGGCGGCGGCGACGGCGGCTGGGAGGCGCGCAGCCAGTCGACGAGCTCGCCCACCACCGCCAGGTCGCGCGTCCGCGCCCGCTCGTAGCGCTGCGCCCAGCCGTCGATCTGCCGGCGCAGGAAGCCGTCGGGCCTGCCGAGGGTCTCCAACCCGACGGCGCGACAGTCGACCTGGTGCAGATCGGCGAGCGCGTCGATCAGCGCTTCGCTGAGCCGCCGATTCGCCGTCGCGTCGGCGCCGCCGCCGAATTCGGGCGGAATCACCAGACGCACCACGACGCCGCGCCGCCGCTCCATGACGAAGAACGGGGCGCCGATGACGCCGGCGTCGGCGCAGTAGACATGGGCGCGCGGCGCCGGCGGATAGACCCGGTGCAGGACCGACAGGACGCGGAACTCGCGCCCCATGTCGTGCGCCGATGCGGCCACCGGCCCGAGCGGCGGCCGCCGCAGCACGTACTCCTGCTCGCCGTACTGCAGGAGGTAGGTGAGATTGGCGTGCCCGCCCCCGAACTGGCGCACGGCCAAGGGGCGATCGCTCCCCGGCAGTCGACCGCGCAGGAAGGCCGCCAGGCGATCGTGATCGAAATCCTCGTCGGCGCGAATCGCGATCGTCTCGGGCGCCACCGCGTCCGTCGGCCCGTCACCCATTCGGCTCGGCTTCGCTCACCGCCGCCGATTGGTCAAGCCGCGCCGCGGGGTGCTGAACACCGCCGCCGGTGCGGCGCGTAAACCGCCGCCGGATCCGTGACGAGCCGAGGCCCGCCACGGATCCGCGCGACGTATGCGCGCCCGATCCCGGCACCCCTACGGGCAGCCGGCCCCCCCGGACGCGCAATCCGGGGACTTGCCGAGGATCTTGATGCCGGCGGTGGCGATGCGCCGCTCCGGCACGCCGACGAAGCCGCCCTCGAAGACGTCGATCTGCAGATCCTGGATGTTCTGCGCCACGTCCGAACAGGCCGGGTTGGTGAAGTCGATGAAGAAGAGGTTGCCCTTGCAGTTGGCGTCCCCCGCCGCGCCGACCGTGCAGATCATCGTCGAGGTGGCGAACGGGCCGCTGACCACGGTGTTGGCGAGCGCACAGGGCGCGTTCTGGTCCTGGCCGTAGAACGTGGTCCCGCTCAACTGCGCCTCGAGGAACGGCGGAATCGGCGGCCCGCCCAGGCGGCGCAGCGCGGTGATGCGGATGTTGCCGAGCTTGCGGTTCGACACCAGCTTCGGCTGCTTGGCGCGCCGGATCAGCGTCGCGCCGCCGCTGAAGGTGTACCAGGGATCGCACGGTCCCGTGGTGCAGTAGGCCTGCGCCATGCGGAAGCGGCTGGTGGCGGTGTTGCGCGTCTGCGCCTCGACCGCGCCGACCCACAATACCGCGCCGGCGATGACCCCGACTGCCAGACCTGTCTTCATGCTTGTTCCCCCTCGGATCCCCTGCGCGAATGCGCCCCGGAAGGGCAGCGTCGCACAGCCATTCGCACTTTTTCAAGGCGTTTTGCGGATGATCCGGGGAAACGCCCGAGCGGCGCGGGACGGGCGGCGACCGGTCGGTCGCCGCCGGCGCGATTGCAACGGGGGTTGCGGGCGCGCGGCGGGCGCGCGCTGCGCCGTCTACTCGTCGTCGTCGGCGCTGTTGCTGCGCTCCTGGGTCTTGTCCTCGATGTCCGGCAGACCCTGGGCGTCGCCCCCGAGGCTCCAGAAGACCGCCTCGCAGGCGCACAGGGCGCCCTGCTCGGTCAGGTCGGGGACCTTCATGAAGCTGCCCTTGCCGTCGAGATCGGCCGCCAGCTCGCGGCATTTGTCGACGCTGCCGATCTTGTCGTTCTTGGCCACCACCGCCTTCTGATACGCATCCCAGCAGGCCGGGCTCATGCTCGCGCACATCGCCGGGCTGCAGGACTCGCCGAACGCCGGCGCCACGCCGGCCACGCCGGCCAGGGCCATCATCGCCAACAGGATACGCCGCATGCTGCCTCCAATTCTCCGGTCCACCGATTCCGGCGGACGCCGACCAGCGGCTAGTATCGCATGCGCGGCAGCGGACGGAAGAGCGGAGGCGCCGGCGATGATCGGGGATGAGGACGACGTCACGAGGATGAAGGGATGACCGCTCGCGGACCGTGCGCCCTGGCCCCGAAGCCCGATCTGGACGGCCGACCATGCGCCTGATCGTCACCAACGACGACGGCGTCGATGCCCCAGGCCTGGCGGCGCTGAGCGAGCTGGCGGGCGAGATCGGCGAGGTCGTGGTCGTCGCGCCCGTCGGCGCCCAGTCTGGGGTCGGGCACCAGCTCACCACGCACGCGCCGATCCGCGTCGATCGGCTGGCGCCGGCGCGCTACGCGGTCGGCGGCACGCCCGCCGACTGCGCCCGCCTCGCGCTCACCGACTTCGCGCCGGACGCCGACTGGCTGCTCTCCGGCATCAACGCCGGCGGCAATCTCGGCGCCGATGTGTACACCTCGGGCACCGTGGCCGCGACCCGCGAGGCGGCGCTGCTCGGACGGCGCGCCATCGCCGTCTCGCACTACATCGGGCCGGGCCGGGCGATCGACTGGCGGCTCGCCGTCCGGCGCCTGCGCCCGGTGCTGGCGCTGCTGGTGACGCGGCCGCTCGATGCCGGCCATTTCTGGAGCGTCAACCTGCCGCACCCGGCGGACGACGCGACGCCGGCGATCGTCTTCTGCGGCCTCGACACGCGGCCGCTGCACGTCCGCTACCGCCGCGCCGGCGACAGCTACGTCTACGTCGGCGACTACCACACCCGGCCGCGACAGCCGGGGCGCGACGTCGACGTCTGCATGGGCGGCCACATCGCCGTGACCAAGGTCACGCTCGAGATCGCCGCCGAGTGAACGCGGGGCGGCGCGCTGCCGCGCCGCCCCCCGCCGCGCTCACTGCGCTTCCGCGAAGCGGAAGATGTTCGACACGTCGCCGATTGGCGCCTGCGTCGCCGGCGCCGGCGCCGCCAACCGCCCGCCCGAGCCGGGCGTCGCGAAGCGGGCGCAGTCGAACGGCTGCCCCTCGACCTCGAGCGTCAGGGTGCCCTTGACCGAGGTCGCCTTGGTGGTCGTGAACGGGAACGTCTGCACCGGGTTGGTGTAGGTGATCTCGCTGCACGGCTTGTTGAAGTCCGGGCTGGTCCCGCCGACGATCTGGTACAGCACCGGCACCAGCAGGTTGCCGTTGCCCGGGCCCGACGGGCTGCCGAGGCCGGTCTCGATCGCGAACGGGAAGCCGACATCGCCCGCCGGCTGCGTGCCCTTGGTGTCGTAGGCCGTGCCGCCGTTGCAGTCGACGCTGCCGTCGCTGTTCTCGGCCAGCAGCTTGAAGCAGAGGTGGCTGCCGTCGACGATCTCGATCGTCAGGACGACGTCGCTCTTCAACGCCAGCGACGCGACGCCGTTCGCATCCTGCGCCCCCAGCACCAGGGTCAGCGGACCCGGGCTGAAGCTCATCGCCGCGTTGGGGCCGCCGAGGCCGGTGGTGAACAGACCGGTGCCGGTCATGCTCGGATCGGCGAGCAACTCGCCGGGCTCGATGGTGAAGGTCCGCTCGGTGCCGATCGGTCCGACGTTGCAGCTCCCGAGCGCATTGTTGACCGCGGTGATCAGCTCGTTGATGCCGACCATGTTGTCGCCGTTGACGTCGAAGGACGGACAGGCCGACAGCGGCGTCGCGCCGAGCGCGATGTTGACGCCGGTGATCAGCTCGTTGATCGCCACCATGCCGTCGCCGTTGCAGTCGCCGACGCAGGTCTGCGCCGAGGCGCGCGATGCGGCGAACAGACACGCCGCGATGCCCACGAACGTTGCCACTCTCTTCATCTGGACTCCCTCCCCCGCGCGCTGTTGGCAGACGCGGGAACAAAGTTCAAGCGTTTGACCGAAGGAGCTGTTCCGAAGGTGCGAAAGGCCCCGGTGGGCGCCGGGGCCTTCGCGGCGGCAACTACCCCCCTGGCTGGGCAGCCAGGGGACCAAACAAAGAAGGAAGAATCATCTTCGACGTATGAGCCTGGTCGCGCTTAGTCAACAGAATTTTCGACCGCGGTGGCGCCGGCGCCCGCCGGCGGCGGCCGTTGCAACGCAAGGCCGTTTGCGTAGGATGCGCAACCGCCGATGGGCACACCGCAGAACGCCATTGACGCCGGACCCGGACGCTGCGCGCGCTTCCTGGTGCTCGAGGTCGGCACGCAGGCCGGCGCCGTCGAGCAGGTGCGCGGCGCGCTGGCGACGGTGCCCAATCTGGTTCGCGCCGTCGGGCACCGCGACGAGTCCGCGGCGCTGAGCTGCGTGGTGGCGATCGGCGCCGATGCCTGGTCGCGCCTGCTGCCCGATCGCAGCCGCCCGGCGCAACTGCACCGCTTCCCCGCGCTTGCCGATGGCGGCCGCACGGCGCCGTCGACCCCGGGCGACGTCCTCCTGCACATCCGCGCCGAGCGCGAGGACTTCTGCCACGAGCTGGCGCGCCTGGTGCTCGCCGCCCTCGGCGACACCGTCGCCGTCGTCGACGAGACGCACGGCTTCGCCTATCTCGACAGCCGCGATCTGATCGGCTTCGTCGATGGCACCGAGAACCCGCGCGGCGAGGAGCGGCTGGCCTGGACCATCGTCGGCGACGAGGACCCCGAGCACGCCGGTGGCAGTTACGTCACCGTCCAGCGCTACGTCACCGATTTCGCCGCCTGGCAGGCGCTCCCGACCGAGGCGCAGGAAGCGGCGATCGGCCGCACCAAGGCCGACGACGTCGAGCTCGACGACGCCGTCTGCCCAGCGAGCGCCCACAAGGAGCGCGCCAAGCTCGTCCGCGGCGGCGTCGAGCAGAAGATCCTGCGCCACAACCGCGCCTACGGATCGGCGCGCGAGTCCGGCACCTACTTCATCGCCTACGCCCGCGACCTCTCGGTGACCGAGGGGATGCTGGAGCGCATGTTCGTCGCCGACGCCGAGGGCGTGTACGACCGTCTGCTCGACGTCACCCGCCCGGTCACCGGCTGCCACTTCTTCGCCCCGGCCGAGGAGGTGCTGGAATCCCTGCCCGACGTCGCGGCCCCGCCGCCGGCGGCGGCAGACGAGCCAGCCCTGCCCATCGGCAGCCTGCGCGCGGGTCGCTGACGTCGGCTTTCTGCTTCCCAGCGCCACGCGCCGCGCCCTATAACTCCCGTCCTGGGGGGGACGCGATGCAGGGCACGGGCAAGCATCATCTGGTGATCGCGGCGGCGGTGCTGTTCAGCGCCGCGCCGCTGGCCGCGGCGACCTGCACGCAACAGGCCGACAGCACCTTCGCGCTGCTCCGTTCGATCTTCCAACGGAAGGGTTGCGCCAGCGCGTACTGCCATGACGGCACCGCCTCGGGTGGGCTCGACCTGACCGCCGACGATCTCTACGACCGCCTCGTCGACGCCCCGGTGCAGAGCGTCCCGAGCCGGCCCGGCCTGCACCGGATTTCCCCGGCCAAGAAGGAGAACAGCCTGCTGTGGCTGAACGTCGCGGCCGCCACCCTGCCCAGCCAGTGGACGGCGCCGCTGCGCGCCATGCCGCTCGGCGGCCTGCCGCCGCTGACCCAGAACGAGCTCCAGGTGCTGCAGCTCTGGATCGAGGACGGGGCGCCGCGCACCGGGGTCGTGCCCGGAAGCGGCGAGCTGGTCGACGCCTGCCTGCCGCCACCCGAGCCGCTCGAGACCAAGCCGCTCGCACCACCGCCGGCCGGCACCGGCATCCAACTGCGGGCGCCGCGCCAGGTCCTGCCGCCGCGCAGCGAGCGCGAGGCCTGCTTCGTCACGTACTACGACGTCACCGACCAGGTGCCGCCGCAGTTCCGCGGTCCGAACGACGACACCTTCCGCTACAAGCGGATCGACGCTCGCCAGGATCCCCTCAGCCACCACGCCGTGGTGATCCCCTACCATGGCGCGACGCCGATCACCTCGCCCGTGTGGGGTCCCTTCACCTGCGGCGGCGGCGCGCGCGACGGCGCCGCCTGCGATCCGCGCGACCTCCACGCGTGCGGCGACGACGGCGTGTGCGGCAGCGCGCCGACGCCCAGCGTCGCCTGCATCGGCTACGGCCCCGGCGACGCCGGCATCGGCGTCGGCAACGACAGCCTCTTCAACACCATGGCCGCCGGCCTGGGATCGCAGGCCGGCGTCTACGCCGAGGCGCCGCTGCGCGGCACCCTGGTGTGGAACTCGCACGCCTACAACGTGACCGACATGCCCGGGAAGCTGGACATCTGGGTCAACCTGGAATTCGCGGCGCCGGCGGAGCAGCGGTTTCCGCTGCAGCGCTTCACCGAGGTGTTCGAGCAGTTCCGCCTCGCCGTGCCGGCGTTCGGCGCCCAGGAGCTGTGCGCCCGCTACGTCGTGCCGCCGAACGCCGCGGTCATCGAGCTCAGCTCCCACAACCACAAGCGCGGCAAGCGCTTCCAGATCTGGGAGGGAGCGTTCACCTGCGCCGGCGGCGCCAACGTCGGCAAGGCCTGCGCGCCGACCGGCGCCGACCCCGGCCTCGGGCTCGACGATCCCTGCGGCGGCGCCCCCTGCCTCGCCCCCAACGTGCCACGCGTCGGCGACTGCGATCAGAACGACGCCGTGACCGTCGACGAGCTGCTGCTCGGCGTCAACATCGCGCTCGGACAGATGCCGCTGGAGAGCTGCGCTCGCTTCGACGGCGATGGCGACGCCGCCGTCGGCATCGACGAGTTGCTCGCCGCGGTGCAGGCGCTGCTCAATCCGTGGCGCGACGCCGACGCCAGCCTGCTCTACACCAGCCTCTCGTACTCGGACCCGGCGGTGGCGCGCTTCGATCCGCCGCTCCGCCTCGGCCGCGCCGGATCGAGCGAGCGGGCGCGGACGCTGACCTACTGCGGGTTGTACGACAACGGCGCCACCAACCCGGCGCAGGTGAAGCGCCGGTCGACCTCGCCGCTGCCGACCGCCGGCTTCCCCGGCGGTCCGTGCCGCCAACCGGTCGCCTGCGTCAGCGGGCGCGTCGGCGCCGCCTGCGCCGGCAGCACGCCGGCGCAGCGCGACGCCGCGTGCGACTCGACGCCGGGCGCCGGCGACGGCGACTGCGATGCCTGCCCGGTGACCTTCGGCACCACCACCGACGACGAGATGTTCATCATCCTCGGCGCCTACTTCACGGAGTGACCGCCGACGCGGCGGCGGGGCCCGCGACGGCTTCAGCGGCGCTGGAAGCTCGCCCGCTGGCGATCCCGCAGCGCGGCGCGCACACGCGTCAGCGCCGCCGGGTCGATGGCCCGCGGGCGCGCCGCGGCGGTGCCAGCCTGCGGCACCACCACTTCCTCGAGCATGCCGCGGTACTGGCTGAACGCGCACTGCTCGATGTCGAAGGGCGGCGCGCTGGCGTCGACGTTGAGCGTCTGGCCCTGCGGCCCGAGCGTCAGGCCGCCGCCGAGCTCGGTGAGGTCGGAGGCGTCGGGCTTCCTGAACCAGCCGACGATCGTCGCCGCGTTGGGGCCGGTCACGGTGCCGCCGATGAACAGGTCGGGCGTGAAGCCGAGCAGATTGACGATGACGACCTCGCCGTCGCTGCGCCACAGCGCCTCGAGGTCGGCGGCGCCGCAGCCGGCATTCCAGCGGCCGATGTAGTAGCAGTCGGCCGTCCCCGGTTGGGTGTTGTCGTCGCGGAAATTGATCGGACACTGGGCGCTGGGCTGACACTGGCCGAGGGCGTTGTTGACGGCCGTGATCAGCTCGTTGATCGACACCTGGCCGTTGCCGTCGCAGTCGCCGCAGCACTGGGCGTCGGCGCCCGGTGGGGCCAGCAGCAGCACGGCGAGCAGGATGAGCGGCATCGGGTATCTCCAGGCAGCCATGCGCCCAGCCTCGCCCGCGCCGGTGGACGATGCAAGCCGCCGTCTCAGAGCCAGCCGCGCAGCGGGCCGCCGTCGCGCAGGTCGAACCCGGCGCCGCCGAGCAGCACCGCCGGCAGCGTGCGCACCTCCGACGCCGGCAGGCGGACCACGCCGCCGCTCGCTTCGACGACGTCGCGCCGCGGGTCGATGCCGGGCATGACGGCGACCACCTCCACTCCGCGCGGCGCGAGTTGCAGCAGGCCGACCGGGGTCGCCCAGAATACCCGTTTCCCCGCCGCCAGGGCGCGGCGGCCGTTGAAGGTGATCTGCTCGACCGCGTCGACGAACTTCGGCGCGCCGCGGGCGACGACGCGCAGCCGCCCGTTCTCGATCGCCAGCGTGCCGCGCTGCGCCCAGTGGCAGACGAACAGCACCGTCGCGGCCGCGGTGCTGAGATCGATGAAGCCGCCCGGCCCGACGAAGTGGCGCGGGCCCTCGCCGCGCTGCGAGACGTTGACGTTGCCATGGCGGTCGACCTGCAGGGCGCCGAGACAGGTGACGTCGAGCCGCTGGTAGCACAGGCGGAACATCTCGGCCGACGACAGGATCTGGCGCGGCGCGATCGCGGCGCCGAAGTAGATGCCCGACGCCGGCACGCCGCCGACCGGCCCGCTCTCGACGAGGAAGGTGACGCGCTCGAGGCCGCCGGCCTCGTACACCGCCGCCGGGATCTCCTCCGGCATCCCGGTGCCGATGTTGACGTAGGCGCCGCGCCGGCCGACCGCGCAGAGCACCGCCGCCGCCAGGCGCGCCACCGCGGCGTCGACCGCCGTGCGCCGGGCGGTGATGCCGACCAGGCGGTTGATGAACCGCACCCGCGCCAGGGCGGGGCCGATCGCGCCGCCGGCGTCGGTCGTCACCGCCAGCCACGGGTCGCGATGGAACACCGCCGCCGTCTGTTCGGCGTCGGGGTGGACGACGATCGCGTCCACCATCTCCGCCGGCAGGTAGACCTGCGCCGCGTCGTGCGGCACCAGGCGGCCGACCACCGCCAGCACGCGGCCGCCGTTGCGGCGCGCGGCGCGGGCGATCTCGGCCGTCTCGCCGATCATCGCGCAGTGGCGCACGTAGATGTTGCCGGCGCGATCGGCGGCCGGCGCGTTGAAGATCGCCACGTCCACCGGCGGCACCTCGTAGCGCAGCTTGCCGCCGACGACGTGCACGAGCTGCTCGTCGCTGGTGCCGGCGACCGGCGACCCCGGACCGACCCGCGGATCGATGAAGGTGCCGATGCCGGTCTCGCTCACCAGCGAGCGCTCGCCGCGGCCGAGCCCCTCGAGCAACAGCGCCAGCGTCCCCTGCGGGATGCACTGCAGCGCGCAGCGCCCGCGCGCCGCCAGCTCGAGCATGGCGTGGAACGTCTCCAGGTGTCCCGAAATCAGGCGCGTGCACAGGCCGTCGCGGCCGAGCTCCTCGAGCGTGCCGGGCGCGCGCCCGCGGCCCCCGTGCCCGCCGAGGTTGATGACCGTCAGGCCGGCAGGATGGCCGGTCTCCTCGAACGACTCGCGGATCGCCCAGTAGAGGATCGAGGCGCGCTGGTTGCCGCCGAGCCCGGAGCAGGCGACGACGTCCCCGTCGCGCAGCAGCGCCGCGGCGCTGCGCGCGTCCATGAAGCGCGGATCACCGACCACCGGGCTGGGGTAGCGGGTGTCGTGCCGCTGCCAGGCGAAGGCGGCGCGGGCGAGCTGGGCGAGGATCGCGGCGCGTTCGCGCAGACCGAGCGACGGCACCGCGTGGGGCGCGCCGGCGCGCGACCGCGCGGCGCTCACCGCCGGCTCGCGACCGCGCGCAGCCGGCCGCGGCGTCGGCTCGGCAGGCGCTGGCGATGGCGGTCCAGCCAGGCGCCGACGATCGGGTAGACGTCGTCCGGCGCGTGCAGACCGAGGATCAGGTCGGCGTGACTGTAGTCGTGGGCGTCGCCGTGGGCGCGACCGACGACGCGGAACGCCTTGTCCGGCGAGGCGATGCGGCGATGCACCGCCTCGAGATCGCGCACCGGCGTCAGCTCGTCGTGGCTGCCGGCGATGATCAGCACCGGCGTGGTGACGCGCTCGAGGTGCTCGGTGAAATCGAACATCTGGTAGCGATCGCTCATCGCCCGCGTGTCGTACCAGCGCGCGAACTCGCGCAGCAGCGATGCCGGCACGTCGTCGATCGCGGTCAGCATCAGGACGCGCAACAGCTCGGCATCGGCATTGCCGGGATGGAAGCCGAGATCGGCGATGCTCCGCTCCAGCAGACGCGACAGCGGCCGCGCGAACGGCGCGCCGAGCCGCGCGGCGAGGCCGAGCGGCAGGCGGGTCGGCACGTAGCGCAGCAGGCCGCGGTACGGCAGGCCGAAGTCGAGCACCGGATGGCCGACGGCGCTCATGGTCGGCGACCCGAGCGTGACGGCGCTGGCGATCTTGCCGTGGATCGGGCTCATCAGCAGCGCGTAGGCGATCATGCCGCCCATCGAGTGCCCGACCCAGTGCACCTGCCGCGCTCCGGTCTCGCGCAGCACGACGCGCAGCGCCGCGGGGGCGTCGTGCTGGACGTAGTCCTCGAAGCTCCACGTGTACCGCTTGCCGTTGAACCAGGTGGGGCGGGTCGACCGCCCGGCCCCGCGCAGCTCGATCACCCAGACATCGTACCCCTGCCGCCGCAGGTAGCGCGCCAGCGACAGGCGGCCCGGCCCGTCCATGTCCCAGCGGTTGGACGACATCCCGTGGCAGAGCACCACCGGCGTCGCGTGCGCGCGCTGAGCCGGCTGATAGCGGTAGAGGGCGAGGCGCCAGCCGTCGCGGGTCCGCGCCGCGTACGGAGCCGGCTGCGCGTCGCGGTCGCGTTCGAACCAGGCGTCGATCACCCGCTGCAGCGTTTGCATCCGCTCGACACCTAGCAGAGGTCGGCCGTCGTCACAGGCCCAGGCGCAGGCGCGACGCCGCGCAACCGCCAGCCCACTCCGGCTCCCGAGGAAGGCGCGTCGGCGACGCCGGCGTCGAGGGTTGGGCGCGCCACGGCAACGCGCAGCTAGCCCCGGGGCTGGCCTTGATGCGACAAGAGCCTTTCACCACGGAGGCACGGAGACACGGAGAGTACTGATCTCGAAGCCCGCCCAGCGTTCATCCCAACGTTCATTGGAAATGGAGTGAGAAGAGGCCCCGCGCCTTCGCCATGGCACCGAGCCCTCCGTGTCTCCGTGCCTCCGTGGTGAGGAGTTTTCTGTCTCATCGACGCAGGCCGCATGCCGACGGAGGGCTGAGCGAGCACGGCCGAATGGCGTGCGATCGGCGCTCGCCGTGGTAGCGCATTCATGAAGGATCCGGGCTAGGGTGCGGCGACCGTCGCCGCCCGATGCCAACCATCCAGCTCACCTACCGGGGACTGTGCACGCGCGTCGAGGGCGCCGACGCGGACGAGCTGGCGTGGCTCACGGAGTTCCTGTCGCCCGCCTTCGGGCGCGATGATGCGGCGCCCGCCGACTGCGTCGTGGCGGTCGAGGACGACGCCGCGCGGCTGGCGCGGCTCCGCGCGGTGGTCGACGACGCGGCGCCGCCGGCGCTCTGCCTGGTCCAGGACACCGGCCCGATCTGCCTGCCGGCGCGCCACGACGCCGAGCGGTCGGTGGTCCGCCACGACGACGCGCAGCTCGCCTACGTGGCGAGCGCGGATCGGCGGCGGATCGCGGTGGTGGCGGCGCGCCGCCACGAGAAGCGCCGCACCGCGCTGATGAAGCTGGTGCGCGAGCTGGCGATGTCCGCCGCCTGGTCGCGCGACAGCCTGGTGCTGCACGCCGCCGCCGGCGTCGCCGGCGGCTCGGCGATCCTCATCGCCGGCCCGAAGCGCGCCGGCAAGTCGAGCCTGCTGCTGCACCTGTTGCGCGCGCCGGGCGCGCGCCTGCTCAGCAACGATCGCACCGTCCTGGCGCTGGCGGACGAGGGAACGGTCGCCCACGGCATGCCGACGATCGTCAATCTGCGGCCCGACACCGTCGGCGCCCGCTTCGCCGACGACGCGGCGCGCGGCGACGCCTACCGCCATCGCTTCGCGCTCACCGTGGCGGAGGCCGCGGCGCGCCCGCCGGTCGCCGCGCCCGCGGACCGGCCGCTCTCCTGCTCGCCGCCGCAGCTCGCGCACCTGCTCGGCATCGACCTGGTGGGCCAGGCGCCGGCCGGCGTCCTGCTGCTGCCGCGCGTCGATCCGACCGCGCGCGGCATCGCGCTGCAGCGCCTGTCCACCGGCGAGGCCGCCGACCGTCTGGCCGAGGTCCTCTTCGCCGCCCACAGCGGGCCCCGCATCTCGGAGGTCTTCGCCCTCCCCGATCGCAGCCGCGCGCCCCGCCCGGCCGAGCTCGCCCATCTGTGGCGCGCCTGCGTCGAGCGGCTGCGCGTCTTCGCCTGCCGTCTCGGTCCCGACGCCTACGCCGGCGACGCCACCTCCCTGCTCGCCCGCCTGCGCGACTGAGCGCGCCGCGCGGGGCATCCGCCGCGCCTGCGGCGCTCGAACGACGACGGCCCGCGACTCCTCGGGAGCCGCGGGCCGTCGATTGGTTGCGGGGGGAGGATTTGAACCTCCGACCTTCGGGTTATGAGCCCGACGAGCTACCGGACTGCTCCACCCCGCGTCAGGGGAATCGCAGAGTTAGCCGCAGGGGGTGGTGAAGTCAACGGGGGCGATTGACACCACCGACACAGCGGGCAGAGTCCGCGCGTGCCGATCGCAGAGACCTCCGCCGCGCGCGGGCGACCACCGTGCTGACCGTCCTCTTCCTCGGCCTGCTGGTCGGCTTGCGGCACGCGCTGGAGGCCGACCACATCGCGGCGGTGACGTCGCTCGCCAGCCGCGCCGCGTCGTGGCGCGAGCGGCTGGCGGTGGCGGCGGTCTGGGGCAGCGGACACGCCCTGGCGCTGATGCTGCTCGGCGGCACGCTCGTCGCCCTCGGCACCGCCCTGCCGGAACGCGTGGCGCGCGGCTTCGAGATGGCCGCCGGCGGCATGCTGATCGCGCTCGGCGCCGACGTGCTGCGCCGCCTGCGCCGGCGGCGCGTGCACCTCCACGTCCATGCGCACGGCGACGGCGTCCGCCACCTGCACATCCACGCCCACGACGCGACGCCACAGCACGCGCCCGCGGCGCACGCGCACCGGCACCCGTTCGGGCTGCTGCCGCGCGCGCTCGCCGTCGGCGGCATCCATGGCCTCGCCGGCTCGGGGGCGCTGGTGGTGCTGTCGATGCAGATGCTCGGCTCCGGCGCCCTCGCGGTCGTCTACGTCCTCTGCTTCGCGATCGGCTCGATCCTCGGCATGACCGCCTTCTCGCTGGTGCTCACCCTGCCCTTCGCGCTCTCGCCGCGCCTGCTCGAGGCGACCGCCGGCCGCCTGGAGGCCGCGGTCGGCGTCGTCACCATCACCCTCGGCGGCTGGATGGCGCTGCAGGCGGCCGCCTTCTGACGGGCGCGGTCGCGCCGGCTTCGGCGGCGGACGCCGCCGCCGGGCCAGCGTCCCGCTCGCGCCTGCCTAGCGGCGCGGCGCGGCTGCGGCCGCCCGCGCCGGCGCGCGGCGACGCCGTGCGCCGCGGCGCGGGCCGCCGGCGCCACGCGGGTGCTCGTCGTCACGCCCGGGCGGCACGGATGGGCCCGCACGCCGGGGCTGGCGGGACGGCGCGGCGGCCCCGCGATCCTCGCCGCGCATGGCGGCGGCGGGCGCGGCGCGCGGCGCGGCGGCTGGCCGCCCTGCTGCCAGCGACCGTGGGCCCCCCGAGTTGGCGGCCGCGCTGGCGCGCTGGCATCCCCGGCGTCGTCGCGGCGGACGGGCGGGCGCTGGCGGCCGCGCGGCGGACGCGCCGGACGCGGCGGCGGCGCCGGCCGGCGGAGCTGCTCGACCTCACCCGGATCGAGGTGGCGCCAGTGGCCGGGCGGCAGCGCGCCGAGCCGCAGGCCGCCGAAGGCGACGCGCACCAGCTTCTCGACCGGCAGGCCGACCGCCTCGCACATGCGCCGCACCTGGCGGTTCTTGCCCTCGGCGAGCGTGATCGAGAGCCATGTCTTGTGCGCGCGCTGGCGCAGGATGCGGACCTCGGCCGGATTGGTGGTGCCGTCGGCGAGGCGCACGCCGCCCGCCAGCGTGGCGAGCTGGCTCGGTTGCGGATCGCCCTTCACCTTCACCTGGTAGGTCTTGCGGATTCCATAGCGCGGGTGGGTGAGGCGCAGCGCCAGCTCGCCGTCGTTGGTGAGCAGCAGCAGGCCGGCCGAGTGGTAGTCGAGGCGGCCGACCGGAAAGACGCGCGCCCGCACGCCCTTCAGCAGGTCGCGCACGGTCGGCCGGCCCTCCGGGTCGTCGAGCGTGGTGACGACGCCGACCGGTTTGTTCAGCAGCAGATAGATGGGCGGCGCCGACGGCCGCAGCGGCTTGCCGTCAACCGCGATCCGATCCGTCCACGGATTCGCCCGCGTCCCCAGCTCCGTCGTCGTCCGCCCGTTCACCGTCACCCGCCCCGAGCGGATCAGCGCTTCCGCCGCTCGCCGCGAGCTCACCCCCGCCTGGCTGAGAATCTTCTGCAGTCGCTCGCCACTCGTCGGCGTCGTCGATGACCGTTTCATCTTCCGGCTCCTGCACCGGACCGATTTCCTTCAGCGCCGGCAGTTGTGCGAGGTCGTTGAGGCCGAAGACCTCGAGGAACTCGGGCGTCGTCCCGTACATCAGCGGCCGGCCGACGGCCTCCTTGCGGCCGGCGATCTTGATCAACCGCCGCGCCAGCAGGGTGGTGATGGCGCTGTCGCAGTCGACGCCGCGCACCGCCTCGATCTCGGCCCGCGTCGCCGGCTGCTTGTAGGCGACCACCGCCAGCGTCTCGAGCGCCGCGCGGCCGAGCCGCGCCGGCCGCTCGCGCAGCAGCGAGCGCACCCAGTCGGCGTTGGCCGGCGCGCTGCGCAACTGGAAGCCGCCGGCCACTGCCTGCAGCGTGATGCCGCGCCCTGGCTGATTGTAGGTCGCCATCAGGCGCTCGACCGACGCCCGGACCTCCTTCGCCGTCGGCCCCTGCAGCACGTCGACCATGCGCTTGAGCGCCAACGGCGAGCCCGCCGCGAAGAGCAGGCTCTCGACGATGCCGTCGAGCCGTTCGGCCAGCGCCTCGGCGCCGCTCGCCACCTCCGGCGGCAGCGCGCCGCCGCCCACCACCTCGTCCGTCACAGCCTCCACCACATCCTCCTCTCCCATCGCCGGCTCCGCGCTCACTCCTCGGCCGCGAGCCCCGGATCGGGCTGCGCCGCCGCGCTCCCGTCGTACTCCTCCAGCAGGTCGATCGCCACCGTCGAGACGTCGTCCACCGCGAGGGTGATGACGATCGGCCCGAGCACCTCCTCTTGCAGCGCCTCGACCACGTGTTGCTTCATCAGCTCGAGCACGGCCAGGAAGGTGACGATCACGTAGCCGCGCGTCGGGCGCTCCCCGAACAGGCTGTCGAAGGCGACCCGGCGGGCGACGCCGAGGGTCGCCAGCAGGCCGTCGATGCGCGACCGCAGCGAGATGGCCTCGCCTTCGACCTGATGCACCGGGTCCGGCGCCGCCCGCTTGAGCACGGCGCGGAACGCCTCCATGAGCTCCCACAGGGTGACACGGATCCGCGGCACGCCCTCGGGCTCCGGCGGCAGGCCCTCGCTGCTGGGCTCGCGCGCGAACGTGTCGCGGCGCAGCAGCGGCCGCTCGGCCAGCGCCTCGGCCGCCTCGCGGAAGCGCTGGTACTCGAGCAGTTGGCGGACCAGGTCGGCGCGCGGGTCGGCCTCCTCGCCCTCCTCCGGCTCGGCCGACGGCAGCAGCAGGCGCGACTTGATCAGCGTCAGCGTCGCCGCCATGACCAGGTACTCGCCGGCGATGTCGAGGTTGAGGTCGCGCATCAGGTCGAGGTAGCCGAGGTACTGCTCGGTGATCCGCGCCACCGGCAGCTCGCGCACGTCGACCTCGTTGCGCTTGATCAGGTGCAGCAGCAGATCGAGCGGCCCCTCGAACAGCTCGAGCCGCACCCGATAGGGCAGCCGCAACGGCAGTTGGACGCCGCCCGCCTGGTCCTGCTCCCCGCTCATGGATGCCGTCTTCCTAGCCCGAAATGGTCCGAGATTGCACGCGCGGCGCCGACGGGCCGCTCTCCCCGCCGCTCAGATCTTCATCGCCTCGCGCACGGCGCCCATGGTCTCGGCGGCGGCGCGCCGGGCCCTGGCGTTGCCGCTGGCGAGCACGTCGCCGACGATCTCCGGGGTGCGCTCGAGCTCGCCGCGGCGGGCGCAGATGGGGGCGATCTCGGCCAGCACGTGCTTGATCATGAGGCGCTTGCAGTCGAGGCAGCCGATGCCGGCGCTGCGGCAGCCCTCGTTCACCACCGCCAGCTCCTGCGGCGTGCAGTAGATGCGGTGCAGGTTGTAGGCCGGGCAGTCGTTGGGATCGCCGGGATCGGTGCGGCGGACGCGGCGCGGGTCGGTCGCCATGCGCTCGAGCTTGCGCGCGATGTCGTCCGGCGGCTCGGAGAGGAAGACGGCGTTGTGGTAGCTCTTGCTCATCTTGCGGCCGTCGGTGCCGGGGATCTTCGGCGACTCCGTCAGCAGCGCTTCCGGCTCGACCAGCACCTTGCCGTAGAGATGATTGAAGCGGCGCGCCACTTCGCGGGTCATCTCGAGGTGCGGCACCTGGTCGACGCCGACCGGCACGCCGGTGGCGCGGTAGATGAGGATGTCGGCCGACTGCAGCACCGGGTAGCCGAGCATGCCGTAGTTGAGATGGCTCATCGCCGTCTCGTCGTCGCCGCTGTCGAGCAGCCCCAGCTCGCGCGCCTGCTCCTTGATGGTCGGGTTACGCAGCAGCCAGGGCGTCGGCACGATCATCGACAGCAGGAGGTGCAGCTCGGCGTGCTCCTTGACGGCCGACTGCACGAACAGCACGACGCGCTCGGGGTCGAGGCCGGCGGCGAGCCAGTCGAGCACCATCTCACGGGTGCTGTCGCGGACGCCGCTCGGATCCTGCCAGCCGGTGGTGAGCGCGTGCCAGTCGGCGACGAAGAAGAAGCACTCCCCCTCGTCCTGCAGGCGCAGCCAGTTGACCAGCGCGCCGCGCAGGTGCCCGAGATGCAGCCGGCCGGTCGGCCGGCAGCCGCTGACGATCCGCCGTCGGCCTGCCATCATCCCCTCACCAGCACGTGGACCAGCAGTCGCGTCACCGGCCCGATCAGCGAGCCGACCACGCCGGTGTAGAGGAGCCCGACGACGATCAGCATGCCGTAGGGTTCGAGCCGCCCGAACGCCCGCGCCACCGGCAGCGGCAGCAGGCCGAAGAGGACGCGGCCACCGTCGAGCGGCAGGATGGGCAGCATGTTGAACACGGCCAGCGCGACGTTGATCTGCATGCCGACGATCGGCACCTGGGCGGCGGCCCGCAGGTCGTGCAGGAGGAGCTGGTGCGCCAGCCAGACGCAGATGACGGCGAGCGCGAGATTGGTCGCCGGCCCGGCGAGGGCGACGAAAACCATGTCGCGCTTGGGACGGCGCAGGCGGCCGAAGTGGACCGGCACCGGCTTCGCCCAGCCGAAGATCGGCAGCCCGGTGACCGCCAGCAGCAGCGGCAGGATGACGCTGCCGAAGGGGTCGATGTGGGGAATCGGGTTCAGCGTCAGGCGGCCGGCGCGGACCGCCGTGTCGTCGCCCAGGCGATACGCCACCCAGCCATGCGCGATCTCGTGCAGGATGATGGACAGCAAGAGCGGCGGCGCGACGAGGATGATTGCGAGGATCGGCGTGGCCACGCCCTGGGGTTATCAGAAACCCCACGCGAACCACAGGGAGGGCGCCCCCTCCCCGCGCCGCTCCCGCCACCCCCTGCCCGTCGAGCGCGCGGGCGCGGGCCTGGCGAGACGGCGCCGCGTTGATCGGGATGGAGGTCAGCCCCGGGGATGGAACTTCTTGTGCACCTCGCGCAGGCGCTCGCGCGCCACGTGGGTGTAGATCTCGGTCGTGCCGATGTCGGCGTGGCCGAGCATGAGCTGCACCGCGCGCAGGTCGGCGCCGCCCTCGACCAGGTGGGTGGCGAAGGCGTGGCGCAGGGTGTGCGGGCTCACGTGCTCGCGCAGGCCGACCTGCAGGGCGCGCCGGCGCAGGCGGCGCCAGAACGACTCCCGGGCCATCGGCGTGCCGGCGCGGGTGACGAACAGGTAGGGGCTGAGGCGGCGGCCGAGGAGTTGCGGCCGGACGTCGCGCAGGTAGACGAGCAGCCGCTCGCGCGCCAGCGTGCCGATCGGCACCGCCCGTTCCTTGCGCCCCTTGCCGCTCACCGTCAGGTAGCCGGCCTCCAGCTTGACCTGGGCCACCGTGAGGCCGACCGTCTCCGACACCCGCAGGCCGGCGGCGTACATGAGCTCGATCATCGCCAGGTCGCGCTGCAGCAGCGGGTCGGCGGCGGCGGCGCCGAGCAGCTCGGCCACGCTCACCTGGGCGAGCGCCTGGGGCAGCGGCCGCCCGAGCCGCGGCCGGCGCAGCTCGCGGCTCGGATCGACGGCGAGCACGCCGTCGCGGACGAGAAAGGCGAAGAGGCCGCGCAGCGCGGCGAGCGCACGCGCCCGGCTGCGCGCGGCGAGGCCGCGCCGCTGCTCGGCCTCGAGGAAGGCGACCAGGTGCCCCGGCAGCACCGCCGCCGGGGTGCGCACGCCGGCGCGCTCGAGGAACTGGACCAGCGCGGCGCAGTCGCGTCCGTAGCCCGCCAGGGTGTGGGGCGAGAGCCGCCGCTCGGCCGCCAGCCAGCTCAGGTACCGATCCACCGCCGCGTCCACCGCCGCCCCTCCCCGCCCGCGCTCAGCCGGTGGCCGCCAAGGGCGCCGCCACCAGCGGCTTCAGCTCCTCGAGCACCGTGCCCTGGATGAGCGCCAGGGTGCCGGGATCCTCGATCTTCCGGCCCTCCCCGTCGGTCACGTAGAAGACGTCGAAGACGCGATCGACGGTGGTGGTGATCTTCGCCAGGTGGATCGACAGCCCGAGGTGGTAGAGGGCGTTGGCGATCGCGAACAGGACGCCGACGCGATCAACGGTGAAGACGTCGATGACCGTGTAGTCCTCGGACACCGCGTTGTCGATCTCGACCGTCGTCGGGAAGCGCGGCACCACCTTCTCCGCCAGCACCGACGGCCTTGCCGCCCTGGCCACCATCTGCTCGACGTCGAGCTCGCCGGTCAGCACCTTGCCGACGGCGCTCTGGATGCGGTCCCAGCGCTCGCCGTCGGTGGCGATGGCCGCGCCCTCGAGATGGGTGACGCGGAAGACGTCGAGCGCCATGCCGCTGCCGCCGGTGGCGATGCGCGCCGCCGCGATGTTCATGCCGTAGGCGCGCAGCACGCCGGTGAGGCGGGCGAACAGGCCGGGTTGGTCGCGGGTGACGACCGTGAACTCGCTGAACTCGCGCTCGGGAAAGTGCGCGACGCTGGTCACCAGCGGCTCCTCGGCGAAGCGGCGCACCAGCTCGAACTGCTGCTCGATGTCGTCCTCGGGGGTGCTGAGGAAGTAGCGGTCGGGGAGATCGGCGAGGAACCGCTGCAGCGTCTCGTCGGCGCGACCGGCGAGCGCCGCGCCGACGCGGGCGCGGATGCGGTTGGCGCGCTCCACCTGCGCCTGCCCGACCGTGTCGCCGCGCTCCAGCGCGTCCACCGCCAGGGCGTAGAGCTCGCCGAGCAGCAGGTCCTGCCAACTGTTCCACAGCTTGGGGTTGGTCGCGCCGAGGTCGGCGAAGGTGAGGACGAACAGCTTCTGCAGGGTCGGCAGGGTGCCGACGGTGCGCACGAAGTCGAGCACCAGCTTGGGGTCGTGGATGTCGCGGCGGGTGGCGAGGTGGTGCATCAGCAGGTGGTGGCGCACCAGCAGCTCGAGCTGAGCGGTGTCGTCGGCGTTGAGGCCCAGGCGCGCCGCGGCGGCGCGCGCCATCACCGCGCCCTTGTTCGAGTGGTCGCCGCCGAGCCCCTTGCCGATGTCGTGGTACAGCATCGCCAGGTACAGCACCTCGATGCCGTCGATCTCGCGCATCACCTGCGTCAGCAGCGGCGCCTGCGCCTTGAAGGCGCCGTGCAGCAGCGCCTCGAGCCGGGCGACGGCGCGCAGCGTGTGCTCGTCGGCGGTGTAGATGTGGTAGCGGTCGTACTGCGCCAGGCAGCGCAGGTGCGCGAGCTCGGGCAGGAAGGCGTCGAGCACGTCGAGGTCGTGCATCTCCTGCAGGGTCTCGGCGACGCCGTGCGTCCACTGCAGGATGTCGAGGAAGGCCTGCACCGCGGCCGGGTCGCTGCGCACCCGGTCGTCGATGAGGTGGGCGTGCGCGCGCACCGTGCGCCGGCTGGCGGCGCTGAGCGGCACGCCGTGGCGCTGCGAGTCGGCGAAGACGCGGAGCAGCAGCGCCGGCTGATCGCGGAACAGCGCCGGATCGCCGACGATCAGCTCGGAATTGGTGACGCGGACCCCGGGTCGCAGTTGGCGGGCCGCCAGCGCGCCGAGCAGCCGGTACGGCGCCGGCGTGGCGATGCAGCGCGAGATGATGTTGTCGCAGAAGCGGTGCACGGCGCGCGCCTGCAGGTAGTAGTGGCGCATGAACTGCTCGACGGCGCGCAGCGCCGGCGTGTCGCGATAGCCGAGGTCGGCGGCGATGCGTTCCTGGAACTCGAAGGTCAACTGGTCCTGGTGCTGGCCGGAGAGGAAGTGGAGGGCGTTGCGCACCCGCCAGAGGAAGTCGCGGGCGGCGCGCACCTCGTCGTACTCGCTCTCGGTGAGCACGCCCTTGGCGACCAGATCGGCGAGGTCCTGGATCACGTACTTGACCTTGGCGAGCCACATCGCCGTGTGCAGGTCGCGCAGGCCGCCCTCGCCCTCCTTCACCTGCGGCTCGACCAGGTAGACCGAGTCGCCGTAGCGACGGTGGCGCTCGGCGCTCTCCGCCACCTTGTCGCGAAAGAAGCGGCCGGAATTGCGCTTGAGCAGATCGCGCTCGAGGGTGCGCGCCACCTGCTCGTAGAGGGCCCCGTCGCCGGCGAGCAGGCGGGTGTCGAGGAGCGCCGTCTTCACCTTCAGGTCCTGGCCGCCGAGCTTGACGCAGTCGCGCACGCTGCGCACCGCCTGACCGACCGTGAGGCCGGTGTCCCAGAGCGCGTACAGCACCTTCTCGGTGACGGTCTCGACGAACGCGTCGGCGCGCTGCGGGTAGACGAACAGCAGGTCGATGTCCGAGCAGGGATTGAGCTCGCCGCGCCCGTAGCCGCCCTGCGCCACCAGCGCCACCCGCTGGTCGAGGACCGTGAAGCGTTCGGCGTAGCTGGCGCGCGCCGCCTCGTAGAGGCTGCGCACCAGGTGGTCGATGACGCCGGTCCACTCGCGCACGATCGCCTCGCCGCTGGCGCCGGCGAGATGGCGGGCGAAGAGGACCTCGCGCGCCGCCGCCAGGAACTCCTTGCCGCCGCGGCCCCAGGCGTCGCCAAGCCGCAACGGCGGGATCGCCTCGAGCACGGGGACGGCGTTCATGGCGGGTCAATACTCCGCACGTCGACCCGCGGGGCGCAAGATCGGGCACCCCTGGAACCGATGGCCATCGGTGGCCTCTGACATCAGCCGGAGCGGCGGGCGCGGGTGACCAGCTCGTGCAGGCGGTTCAGCGCTTCGACGGGCGCCAGGCGGTCGACGTCGATGGCCGCCAGCTCGTCGCGCAGGCGGTCGTCGGGCGGCGCGAACAGGCCGAGCTGGCCGCCGGCGGCCGGAGCGCCGTCGAGGGCGAGCCGCGGCTGGCCGTTGGCGGTCAGCTCGTTGCGCTCCAGGTTGTGCAGGATCTGCCCGGCGCGCTCGATGATCGGCGCCGGCACGCCGGCCAGCCTGGCCACCTGGATGCCGTAGCTCTGGCTCGCCGGGCCGTCGACGATGCGGCGCAGGAAGACCACCTCGCCCTTCCACTCGCGCACCGCCACCGAGGCGTTGCGCACCCGCGGCCGGCTGCGCGCCAGGTCGGTGAGCTCGTGGTAGTGGGTGGCGAACAGCACCAGCGGCCGCTCGCCCGCCTCGTGCAGGTGCTCGGCGACCGCCCAGGCGATCGAGATGCCGTCGAAGGTGCTGGTGCCGCGGCCGATCTCGTCCAGCACCGCCAGGCTGCGCGGCGTCAGCTCGTTCAAGATGGCGGCGGTCTCCTTCATCTCGACCATGAAGGTCGACTCGCCGCCGGCGAGGTTGTCGGAGGCGCCGACGCGGGTGAAGAGGCGGTCGACGACGCCGATCTCGGCGCTCGCCGCCGGCACGAAGCTCCCCATCTGGGCGAGCAGCGTGATCAACGCCACCTGCCGCAGGTAGGTCGACTTCCCCGCCATGTTGGGGCCGGTGATGATCAGGATCTGGCGCTCGTCGGGATCGAGGCGGCAGTCGTTGGCGACGAAGCCCTCGCGCCCGGCCACCGCCTCGACCACCGGATGGCGACCCTCGACGATGGCGAGGCAGCGGTCGCGGCGCAGGCGGGGTCGGGCGTAGCGCCGCCGCTCGGCGACCAGCGCCAGGGCCGCGAACACGTCGAGGCGCGCCAGCGCCGCCGCGCTGCGCGACAGCGCCGCGTGGTGCGCCGCCGCCGCGCCCACCAACTCGGCGAAGAGCTGCGCCTCGAGCGCGCCCAGCCGCTCCTCGGCGCCCAGCACCTTGGCCTCGTGCTCCGCCAGCGCCGGGGTGACGAAGCGCTCGCCGGTGGCGATGGTCTGCTTGCGCCGGTAGTCCTCCGGCACCAGGTGCAGGTTCGGCTTGGTGACCTCGAGGTAGTAGCCGAAGACCTGGTTGTAGCGGACCTTGAGCGAGCTGATGCCGGTGCGCTGGCGCTCGCGCGTCTCGTACTCGACGAAGAAGCGCTTGCCGTGCAGCGCCAGCTCGCGCAGCTCGTCGACCTCGGCGTGGCAGCCGGCGCGCACCAACTGGCCCGGCCGCGGCTTCAGCGGCACGTCGTCGCTGATCGTCGCGGCGATGCGCTCGCGCAGCGCCGGCAGCGGGTCGAGCGCCGCCGCGACGTCGCGCAGCGCCGCCGCGGCGACGTCGGCGAGCTGGGCGCGCAGCTCGCCGATGCGCGCCAGCGCCGCCGCCAGGCCGAGCAGGTCGCGCGGCGTGACGCGCGCCGCCGCCAGACGGGCGGTGAGGCGCTCGAGGTCGCCGATCCCGCCGAGCAGCGCCGCCAGGCCCTGGCGCCGGCCGGGCTCGCGGACCAAGGTCTCGACGGCGTCGAGCCGGGCGCCGATGGCGGCGATGTCGGTGAGCGGCGCCAGCAGCCACTGGCGCAGCAGGCGACCGCCCATCGGCGTCTGCGTCTCGTCGAGGACGCTGAGCAGCGAGCCGCGGCGCTCGCCGCGCGTCGTCGCCAGCAGCTCGAGGTTGCGCCGGCTCGCCTCGTCGATGCGCAGCACCGCCTGCGCGGCGTCGGCCTCCGGCGCCCGCAGGTGGTCGACGCTGGCGCGGTGGGTGGCGGCGAGGTAGGCGAGCAGCGCGCCGAGCGCCGCGGCGACGCGCGGCGGCGCCTCCGCGCCATGGGCGGCGAGCCAGGCCGCGCCGGCGGCGGCGTCGAAGCGCGCCGCCGGCAGCGGCGTCAGCATCGCCGCCGGACAGGCGGCGCGCAGCGCCGCGGCCAGGGCGTCGTCGTCGGCCGCGATCAGCAGCTCGCGCGGCGCCAGCCGGCCGAGCCAGTCGGCCAGGTCGGCGAGGTCGGCGAGCACCGCCTGCCGCGTCTCGCCGGTCGACAGGTCGGCCGCCAGCAGCGCCACCGCGTCGCCGTCGCGCGCCACCGCCGCCAGGTAGTTCGGCTGCTTGGGATCGAGGTATTCCTCCTCGGTCACCGTGCCGGGCGTGACGACGCGCACCACCCCGCGCGACACGATGCCCTTGGCCAGGCTGGCGTCCTCCAACTGGTCGCAGAGCGCGACCTTGAAGCCGGCGGCGAGCAGGCGCGCCACGTAGGCCTGCGCCGCATGGTGCGGCACGCCGCACATCGGGATCGGCACCTCGTCCTTCTTGCTGCGCGTGGTCAGCGTGATGTCCAGCACCCGCGCCGCCGTCTCCGCGTCCTCGAAGAACAACTCGTAGAAGTCGCCGAGCCGGAACATGAGCAGCGCCTCCCCGACCTCCGCCTTGGCGCGCAGGTACTGCTCGAGCATGGGGGTGAGCTTCATGCAGCGGCGGATATTGTCACCCGCGCCCCACCCCGGCAACCTCCCACCGGCGCACGACGCATCGCACGGATGTCACGGAGCGCGCGCGACGCCGCTCCGCGACATCCGCGTGACCCGTGATCGAGCGCGGCGCCCGGGCAGACGGCTCACAGCCGCTTCCGCTTGCGCGCGATGTAGTCGACGAGCAGGTACTCGCCCAGGCGATCCGGCCGCGTGAACAGCGCGCGGCCGCGGTTGATGCGGGTCATGCGCTCGACGAACGCGCGCAGGCTGGGGCTGTCGTCGAGCATGAAGGTGTTGATGACGACGCCGTTGCGGGTGACGCGCTCGACCTCCTTCAGCGTCTCCTGCGCGGCGCGCATGCTGATGCCGCCGAACGACAGCGGCCATTCGCAGTAGAGGCGGCCGCGCGCGTAGTAGGCCGTCGGCTGGCCGTCGGTGATGACGATCATCTGCTGGTTCGGGCTCGGGTGCTTGGCGAGCAGGTCGCTCGCCAGACGCAGGCCGTCCTGCAGGTTGGTGAACGGATCGCCCATGTTCCAGCTCGCCTCCGGCAGGTCGCGCAGGGTGAGCTCGGTGGCGCGGGTGTAGAAGCCGACGACGGCGAAGTAGTCGCGCGGGAAGCGCGAGCGGATCAGGCTCTCCATCGCCAGCGCCACCTTCTTGGCGGCGGCGAAGCGGCCCTCCCAGCTCATCGACCAGCTCATGTCGAGCAGCAGGACGGTCGAGGCGGTGGTGGCGTGGATGGTCTCGTAGACCTCGAAATCCCCGGCCTGCAGCCGCAGCGGCGGGCGCGGATCGCGCGCCAGCGCGTGGCGCAGCGTGCGCGCGACGTCGACGTGCATCGGATCGCCGAACTGGTACGGCCGCGTCTCCTCCGGCCGCACGTCGCTGAGCCCGCGGTGGTCGGCCTGGTGGCCGCCCGCCCGGTCGCGCAGCAGGTCCTGGTAGATGTCGCGCAGCGCCAGTTGGCCGATCTTGCGCATGCCCTTCGGCGAGAGCTGGACGCGACCGCCGCGCTGGCCGACGTAGCCGGCCTGCTGCAGCACGAGCAGGAACTGGCGCAGGGTCTGGAAGTCCTGCGCCGCGTCGTTGCCGAGCGCCTCGCGCAGGTCGTCGAGGCTGATGGTCTCGAGCCGGCCGGCGAGCAGGTCGTCCTCGAGCTGCTTCAGGCGCTCCATCTCGCGCATCAGGTCGACCGCCTGCTCGTAATCGAGCGACTGCGGCCCCTGGAACAGCTCGCCGTAGCGGCGCTGGAAGTCCTCCAGGGCGCGCAGCGTCTCCAGCTCCTCGAGCAGCGATTCGAAATCGGCGCGGGCGTCGCCGTCCTCGAAGTCGTAGTCGCGCAACTGCTCGATGGCGTCCGACAGGCGGCGCGGCAGTTGGTCGAGCTGCGCGCGCTTGGCGGCGGCGGACTCGTCGTCCTGGGCGTCGAGCGTCGCCCGCTCGAGATCGAGCAGCTCCTCGAGCTTCTCCGCCATCGGGTCGAGGGCGCGGTCGAGGTTGTACTGCCGCTGCCGCGCGCGCCCCGCCTCGCGCAATTGCTCGAGGAACTCGTCGAGCCCCATGACCCGCACGCCGTCCATCTCGAGCCCGTGGCGCAGCAGCCACTCCCACGCCTGCTGCAGGTCGTCGGTGTACGACAGGTACTCGGCGAGCTTCTCGAACACCCGCTCCGCGGTCAGCCGCCCCTTCTGGCTGCCGTCCCACTCGGTGTAGCGGATGCGGTGCATGAAGGCAGGCTGTTACGCGGTTAGGCTGCTACGCTGTTAGGGATGGTGTTCGGACTCGATCTCATCGCTCCGACCCCCGACAGCGTAACAGCGTACCCCCCCTCACAGCCTCTCTTAGCCCTGTTGTGACGAAAACGTTCCACCACGGAGGCACGGAGACACGGAGTCACCTGGACAAGAGAGGGTTCAGGGGCGAGATCCCCAACGCCATCAGTAATGGCCATAGGGATTGCGCCCACCCGCCTTTCCCACGCTGCACCCTCCGTGTCTCCGTGCCTCCGTGGTGAAATTCTTTTGTCGTATCGAGGTTAGGCCTTGTAGCTCCATCGCGTCCCCTCGCCGTCGCGATTGAGCTTCTGGTGCAGGTGCAGGCCCTCGAAGATGAGCTCGCTGGCGGCGGCGATGAAGCCGGGGCTCTCGTAGGGCCCGAGGTGGCACACCGCCTCGCGCAGTCCGGGGATCTTCTCCACGCCCTCCAGGTAGTCCTGGGCGGGCATGGCGTCGCTCACCTCGACGCCCCAGCCGGCTTCGAAGTGGGCGATCACCGGCGCCAGTTGCTCGAGCGTCAGATGGCGGTCGAAGATCGCCAGGATGGCGCGGTTGACCAGGCGTTCGATGATGTCGGCCTCGCTGCGCTCCTCGGCGGCGTACTCGATCTCGATCTTGCCGGCGGTCGAGGCGTGCAGCGCGTGCAGGTCGCTCAGGCGCGGGACGATCTCCGACTCGCCGTTGCGCACGGCGCGCTTCTCGGCGTTGCTGAGCACGCTCTCGTAGTTGTTGATGGTGACGCGGACGCTGACCCCCGACGCCTGGTTGATGTCGGGACAGGCGCGCGCCTCGAACGTCACCTGGGCGATGATCGCCTTCAGGAAGTCGGGGACGTGGACGGCGCGGCCGCCGCGGTCGATCGCCGGCAGCTCCTGCTCCATGATCGCGATCTCGTGCGGCAGGCTGCGCGGATAGTGGGTGCGGATCTGGACGTCGAAGCGGTCCTTGAGCGGCGTGATGATGCGGCCGCGCGAGGTGTAGTCCTCGGGGTTGGCGCTGGCGACGATGACCACGTCGAGCGGCAGCCGGATCCGGTAGCCTTTGATCTGGACGTCCTTCTCCTCCATCAGGTTGAAGAGGCCGACCTGCACCTTCTCGGTGAGGTCGGGCAGCTCGTTGATGGCGAAGATGCCGCGGTTCGAGCGCGGCACCAGGCCGTAGTGGATGGTGTCCTCGTCGGCGAGATAGCGCCCCTCGGCGACCTTGATCGGATCGACCTCGCCGATCAGGTCGGCGATCGACGCGTCGGGCGTCGCCAGCTTCTCGCCGTAGCGCGCCGCGCGGCCGATCCAGACGATCGGCGCCGCGTCGCCCTCCTCGGCGACCCGCGTGCGGCAGGCCTTGCAGATCGGCGCGTAGGGATCGTCGTGCAGCGGGCAGTCCGCGAGCGCCGGGATCGCCTCGTCGAGCAGCGCCGTCAGGCCGCGGATGATGCGCGACTTGGCCTGACCGCGTTCGCCGAGGAAGACCATGTGGTGGCCGGCGAGCAGCGCGTTCTCGATCTCCGGGATCACCGTCTCGTCGAAGCCGATGATGCCGGGCAGCAGCGGTTCGCGCCGCGCCAGCCGATCGAGCAGGTTGCGCCGCATCTCCTCGCGCACCGGCCGCACCGTGACGCCGGCGGCGCGCAGCTCTCCGAGGGTTCGCGGCCGGGCCGCGCCGCTCGTCGCGTCGGATGACATCGGCCGCGAGTATAGGGGGGTGCCTGGGGGTCGGCAACCGCCGGGGCGCGCCGTGCAGGGAGCGCGGAAGACGCCCCGCGGCGCCGCCCCGGCGATTGCGCCGCGGCGAGCGCCCGCTATAAGCGCCGCCCATGAACATGGTCGTGAACTGCGCCGCCTACGAGCACGGCCGGCGGGTGCGCAACATCCCGATCGACGACATCAGCGAGGTCCTCGAGCTGCCCGGGCCGTTCGTCTGGGTCGGCCTGCACGAGCCCGACGAGCCGCTGCTGCGCCAGATCCAGCAGGAGTTCGGGCTGCACGATCTCGCGGTCGAGGACGCGCTGCGCGCCCACCAGCGGCCGAAGCTCGAGGAGTACGGCGACGCGTTGTTCGTCGTCCTGCGCACGGCGCGCATCGACGACGGCGGCGCCGGGCACATCGTGCTCGGCGAGACGCATCTCTTCGTCGGCCCGCGCTACATCGTCTCGATCCGCCACGGCGCCTCGGCCTCGTATGCCGACGTGCGGCACCGCTGCGAGACCACCCCGCACCTCCTGAAGAAGGGCCCGGGGTTCGTCCTCTACGCGATCATGGACTTCGTGGTCGACCACTACTTCCCGATCGTCGACCAGCTCGAGGACCGGCTCGATTCGATCGAGGAGGCGATCTTCTCCTCCGCGACGCCGGACCGCGGCGCCGTCGAGGAGATCTACGACCTCAAGCGCGATCTGCTGGTCGGCAAGCGCGCGGTGTCGCCGCTGGTCGACATCTGCAACCGGCTGATGCGTTTCGATCTGGCGGTCATCCCCGAGGACACGCGGCCCTACTTCCGCGACGTCTACGATCACGCCATCCGCATCAACGAGACCATCGACACCCTGCGCGAGCTGGTCACCAGCGCCCTCGAGGCGAAGCTGTCGCTGATCTCGGTCGAGCAGAGCGACATCACCAAGAAGCTCGCCGCCTGGGCGGCGATCATCGCCGTGCCGACGATGATCGCCGGCATCTACGGCATGAACTTCGAGTTCATCCCCGAGCTGCGCTGGCACTACGGCTACCCCAGCGTGGTGGCCATGATGCTCGGCATCTGCGGCTTCCTCTACTGGCGCTTCCGCGCGGCGGGCTGGCTCTAGCCGGGCGGCTCACAGGCCGGGGAGCGGCGGCGGACCCGGCGGGCGCGGCGCGGCCGGCGGCGGCAGCGGCACGGCGGACAGTCGTTCGGGGTGCACCTCGACGTCGACCCGTCCCGCCGCCTCGGCATACAGCGCCTCCAGGCGCCGGTGCCGCTTCTCCGCCAGCACCTGGGCGCGGATCAGCGGCGCCACCTCCTCGAGCGGTCGCCGCGTCGCCGGGCGGGTGTCGACCAGCCGGATGACGTACAGGCCGTCCGCCGTCTCGAGCAGCGGCGCGAGCTGCCCGGCGCGTTCGAGCGCGAAGACGGCCGCGACGACGGCGGGAGCGAAGCGGCCGTCGGGTTGTCCGGCGACCAGCCAGCCGGTGTCGCCGCCGAGGTAGCGGCTCGCCTGGTCGTCCGAGTACTGCGCCGCCAGCGCCGCGAAGCGCGCCGCCTCCGGCTGCTGCTCCACTTCGGCGCGCACCGCGGCGGCGCGGGCCCGCGTCGCGACCACCGTGGTCTCCGCGGCGGGCTGGCGGAGGGCGAAGTGGATGATCGCGGCGCGCGCCGCGGCGGGAATGGTGAAGGCCTGGGGATGGGCGTCGTAGAAGGCGGCCACCTCGTCGTCGCCGACCCCCAGCGCGTCCAGGATCGGGTCGACCGCCTCCTCCCGATACTTGCCGGCGAGGATGTCCAGCATGTCGCGCCGCACGCCGTAGTCGTCGAGATAGCCGCGGGCGCGGCCATTGGCGGCCAGCACCTCGGTGCGCACCATCTCGTCCAGCAGGGCGCGCCGCGCCTCCTCGCTGGGGAAGTTGGCCGGGCCGCCGCGCCGCGCCATCTCGGCGCCGAAGTCGTCGACGCTGATCGACCGACCGTCGACGACGGCCAGCGGCGCCGCCGGCGCCGCGACCGGGGCGCGCTCCCGGCCGCGCGGCAGATGCTGCACGCCGATCGCCAGCAGCGCGCCGGCGATCGCGGCGAGGAGGAGCCTGCCCCAGGGCCTCACGGGCGGCGGCGCGACAGGGCGCGCGAGCGGTCGCCGGCGCGGCCGGCGCGGCGGAAGGATCCGCCCCGCCAGCCGGCCGGATGGCGCTTCAGGAGCCGCACGAGGTCAGCGCCCGGCTGACCGCCGCGATCAGCTCGGAGATGGTGATGGTGCCGTCGCCGTTGCCGTCGCCGGCCGGGCACTGCGCCACCGGCGTGGTGCCGAGGGCGATGTTGACCATGCGGATCAGCTCCGAGATCGCGACCTGGCCGTCGCCATCGCAGTCGCCGGCGCAGCCGCCCGTGCCCGGGGTCACGGTCGGCGTCGGCGAGGGCGTCGTCGGCCCGCCGGTGCCGGTGCGCACCGGCGTCGCGGTCACCGTCGGCGTCGCCACCCGCTGGCCGCAGGCGCCGCCCGGGCACTGGGCGGCGTCGAGGCAGGAGTAGCCCGCCTGGCTGCCATCGAGACAGACCAGGGTGGGCGAGACGCAGGTCGAGCCGGGGCACTGCGCGTTGCGCAGACACGGCAACCCCTTGCGCGCGCCGTCCAGGCAGAGCTTCTGCGAGCCGACGCAGGAGCCGCCGGCGCAGTTCTGCGCCACGTCGCAGCACTCGCCCGCCTGGGCGCCGCCGCTGCACGTGCCGCGCCCCGGGTTGATCGCGCAGGCGACGGCGGTGGAACACGCCGCCTCGATGCACTGACAGGCCTGCCCGTCGGCGCTGCCGCCGTCGCACAGCGCCCGGGCGACGGTGCAGAAGCCGCCGGGGCAGTCGACGTCGCCGACGCAGGTCTGGCCGTCCCGGCCGCCGCCGCTGCACAGCGCCTTGCCGCCCGAGAGATCGCGGCGGATGACCGTACCGCCGCGCACGGCGACCTCGCCCGCCAGACGGTCGTTGATGAAGAGTTGCACGGTGCTGCCGTCGAGGGCGGTGCCGGCGGGCAGCACCTCGCCGCTCTGGGTGGCCTGGGCGAGGGAGATCGCCAGACCGTAGAACGCCGGCGCCGCCGCGTTGGCGCCGACCACCGAGGATCCGAGCACGGTGTCGCCGAGGCGCGCCGAGACGACGCCGCCCGGCACCGGCTGGCCGTTGACCGAGACGCGCCCGTAGCACATCGCGTCGGGCGTGCTCAGCGCCGCCTGGCTCGCCGCGCCGCCGCAGGCGACGCTCAGGCAGACGGCGAGCAGCATCCCGGCGCGCCGCCGCGCGGCCGATTCCGTGGCAGCCATGGGTCCCGCCTCCTCGTTGCCGAAGGCCGTTCGCGGACGGCGTGTCGCGTGCGGCGCCGGCGTCTGCATCTCAGTTCCCCGACAGCGCATAGGTCTGGAAGAAGATGAGGATGTCCGAGATGCCCTTGCCGTCGCGGGCAACGCCATTCGGATCGACCACCGTGCCGCCACCGGCCACCGGCTTTCCGTAGATGAAGGTGTTGAGGCCCTGGTCGGCGTCGGCCAGCAGGGTGCCGCCGGTGATGATGAGCACCCAGCGCGTGTTCCACACCGAGCGGGCGATGGCGCGGCTCTCGGTCGTCACCTGGCCGGAGTCGAGCGAACCGCTGTCGTGATAGGCGCGGAAGCTGGAGTGGCGGCGGATGTCGCCGATCGGATCGCTCAGCGAATCGAGCTGCGGGATCCAGGTGAGGTCGCTGAGGGTGGTGTTGCCGATCGGGAACGGCACCGGGATGCGCTGGTCGAGGATGGCCCAGTTGCGGGTGCGGAAGTCGCCGGCGGCGGGCGACCGCAGCACGTCGGCGCCGACCGGAATGAGATAGACGCGCGGCGTGTTGGACAGCCCCTGGGCGTTGTAGTTCTTGAACCACACGCCCATGGTCCGCACCTTGGTGGCGAAGTTGGTCGGATCGTAGGCGCTGTCGCCGCCCGACAGCGGCCAGCCGAAGAAGTTCAGGCCGAAGGTGACGGTGGTCGGGATCGGGATGACGATGCCCGGCAGCGGCGTGCTGCCCTGCGGCCCGGGCGGGCGGGCGAAGCGCCGGAAGGCCTCGACGTCCCACAGGTTGGCCACCCGATGCTGCGCCAGGGTCGAGCGCCAGACGTCGTCCGACCCATCGAGGACGCGGAACAGCTCCTTGCGCAGCGAGAAGCGGTTGGTCTCGGTCTGCGGGGTGTTGAAGCCGAGCTGTCCCTTGAGGACGCTGAAGTTGGCCTTCATCTGCGCCAGCGTGTCGCCCAGCCCGGGCGAGCCGGCGACCGGTTGCCCGTCGACGAACTGGCCGAGGCTGCGCTGGCGGACGATGTCGGTGAGGAACTTCCGCCCCGCCTGCGGCGCCGTGCCCTGCAGGTTGGTCTCGTAGTCGTAGGCGGCGGCGGTGAGATACGCATAGCGCGACGCGAGATCGAGCTGCGCCCGGTACTTCTGCAGCGCGTCGTTGCGGAAGACGCGGAAGGCCATGTCGCTGTAGCGGCGCTCGGCGACCTTGGAGGCGGTCATCTTGCGGAACGCCTCGAGCTCGTCGATCAGACGCACGCCGCGGGCGAGCGTGCCCTGCAGGCGCGCCGCCGCCTGGCGCGCCGCCTCGGCCTGGGTCAGCGCCTCGAGCCGCAGGCTCGGCTCCTGGCGCAGCTTCTCGCCCAGGGTGCCGAGCAGGTTGAAGCTCTCGAAGTCATCGTCCAGGCCCTGCAGCGCGATGCCGTCGACCTGCGCCTGGATCTCGTTCGCCTGTTCGAAGCCGAGCTGCGCCAGCTCGGCCGCATCGCCGCCGATGCCCAGGCCCATGAGGGTCCCCGCGACCGTCGCCTTGAGCGCGCCGCGCACCCCGGAGAGGGCGTCGAAGGCCAGCCCCGTGACCTTGGGAACCGACTCCGCTCCGGCTTCGACGAAGCTCTTCATGGTCTCGCTGGTGCGCTTCAGGCCCAGCTCGACGCCCTTGGCGGCGAAGATCAGCGCGTTCATGCTGAGCTTGGTGTTCTTGGTGCGGTTGAGGATGACCAGGCGATCGGCGGCCAGCCTGTTCTGGCCGCGGATGGTCGAGAAGACGCATTCGATGTCGCCGATCAGCCGCTCGTAGTCCTTCACCGCGCGCTCGAACTGGGCGCGCGTCTGCAGCAGGTCGGACTGCGCCAACTGCAGCTCGCCGGGCGACTCGCGGGTCGTCCAGCTCGCGTCCTTGATGCGGCCGAAGCCGCTGTTCGAGAGCGTCACCGTCACCGTGCTCGGCGTCGTCACCAGCGTGCCGTCGGAGTTGAACCGCAGCTTGCTGCTGGAGTCGTAGCGGCAGGTGCCCTCCTGCGCTTCGCAGTTGTCGGTTTCAGGCACCGCCACGGAGAGCGTGTACGACGACGAGCCGGCGGTGAGCAGGTCCGGAATCTCGCCGGTCAGCTCGGATTCGTCGACCACGTTCCAGTTCCAGACGTCGGGCCCGGTGTAGCCCAGCTTGTAGGTGCGGCCCGGGCCGATGTCCTCCTTGTACGGCGAGCCGAAGAGCTCGATCAGGCGGTTGTTGTAGTCGCGCTCCTGCTGCGCCACGTTGCGGGCGAAGTCGACCGCGGTGTCCTGGTTGCGACGCAGCAGTTGCGTCAGGCCGTTGGCGTAGTCGAACACCCGTACCGCGTTGGCCAGGGCGACCCCGGCGCGATCCGCGATCTGCTCGTAGTGCTGCTTGCCCTGGACGCTCGAGCCGACCTGCAGGAAGGCGGGATCGACGTCGAAGGGCACGACGTTCTTGGCCAGGCCGAGCGGGTTCATGCCCTGGTCGACGAGGTCGAGCTGGGCCTGCACGGCGAGCGACTGGCTGGCGATCTCGGCCAGCTCGGGCACCGTCGTGCGGTCGATCTTCTCGATGCCCGGAGGGGCATCGCTCTGCGGCGGCAGGATGGCGTTGGCGACCACCCAGTCGAAGAAGGCGCCCTGACCGGAGCGGGCGGCCCACTCGGAGACGCCGAAGGCGCGGCTGGCGTCGGTGTCCTTGTAGCCCTGCCACTGGCCGGCCGGGTCGTCGACCCAGCGCTGGCGGTAGGTGAGGTCGACGATCTGCGCCCCGGTGCGGGCGCGCGCCGCCGCCGCGGCGGCGAAGCGGCGCTCGTCGGTGAAGTCGACCAGCACCTCGCTGCCGGCGACCAGGACCGAATCCGAGCGCGGCAGCCAGATGAAGTTGGGATGGCGCAGCAGCTTGTAGTAGCCGGTGAGCGCCGTCAGGTAGTGCCCCCAGGCGTCGCCGTGCCCCTGCGGGAAGAGCTTGCGGGCATCGAATTCGTCGATGTCGCCGTCGCCGTCCTGGTCGGTGATCTTGTAGTTCTGCTGGTAGGCCACCTGGCCGTTGCGGCCGGTGAAGTTCCAGATCAGGCGGTTGTACACCGGCGGCGCCCCGCCGCTGTCGTCGCGGCCGCGCAGCAGCGCCAGCTCCTCGCTGAGCAGCGAGTCGGTCTGGTCCTGGAAGGCGAAGATCGACGGCGCGGCGGTGCCGAACTGGCCGCTGGTGTCGAAACCGATGGTCGGATCGAGGGCGTCGCCGAAGGCCTCGTTGCCGAGCAGCATGTAGAGGTCGGCGATGCGCGCCGCGACGTCGAGCAGCTTGCTGTCGACGGCGCCGACGCTCAGCCCCTGGTCGATCGACAGGCCGCGGCCGCGATCGAGCACCGTCTCGTAGATGTCGATCAAGCCGACGCTGTTGAGCGCGTCGGCGTCGGAGTTGAAGGCGATCGGCCCCTCGAAGCGCGCCCCGGCCGAGACCAGGGCGTTGGCGAGCGTGTCGACGCCGTTGTTGCGGAAGTCCTTGGTCCGCTGGTCGAAGGGGTTCAGCCCGGCGGTGACGCGGGTCAGCCAGCCCGGCACGAGCTGGGCGCGCGGATCGGTCGCCTGCGTCGGCCCGAGCGGGGCGCCAGCCCACTGGCTCGGTTCCGTCGCGTTGCTGCACAACGGGTAGCCGCGATAGCGCGCCACGACGCAGGTGTCGGCGAGGCTGGTGACGCCGGGGCCGCTGAGCGTCACGTCCGACACGCCCATCCCGCCGGGGAGCGGGATCCAAGGCGCGCTGACCGGCGCCGGATATGCGGGCACGGCGATGCTGCGGCAGTCCTTCTCCTTGAGCGCGTAGTACCACTCGAACGCGAGGCCGCTCGGATCGCCGCCGAAGTCGCCGCTGTGGCGCAGGGTGATCGCCTCGTCGAAGACGTTGGCGGCGGGGACGATGTGGACCTGGCCCTGGTAGACGCCGCAGTCGACGCGCAGCACCGACAGGGTGATCGGCAGCGGGCTGAGGGTCGGGTCGTTGTTGAAGGCGACGGTGACGTACCCGGTGCCGTCGGCGAGGCCGGCCGAGAGGGCCTTGGGGCCGAGCAGTTGCTCCGCCACCACCTTGTTGCCGCGCATGGTGAAGCCGACGTCGAGGGCGTCGTCGGCCATGCCGTCGCCGTCGGCGTCGACGTCGTTCGGATTGCGCGACTTCATGTAGAGGGCGTCGACCGCGGTCTTCCACGCCGGGACGGTGCTCAACGCCTTCAGCTCGTCGCGCTCGCGGGCGGTCATGACGTTGAGCGCCAGGAACGGCTCGCCGAGGCCGCTGTCGTCGAACACGCCCTTGATCGACAGGCGCTTGGCGGTGGCGTCGTAGAACAGCCGCTGGCTGACGCCCGGCGACAGCTTGCGCTCGCCGTTCTCGCCGCCGGTGATCTGCGACTGCAGACCGCGGCGGACCGAGACGATGTCGGTCGGCAGCGCCTCCAGCGTCACCGCGCGCGGCGTCAGCGGATCGATCAGCCGCACCAGCTTCGCCGGCTCGTTGGCGGCGTCGGGAGCCGGGGATGTGGTCTCGAAGACGACGCTGGCCGCCGCCTGCGTGGAGATCGCCGGCAGGCCGCGCTTCGGCTTGAGCAGCGTCTCGCCGATCTGCAGGACCGGCGGGTTCGCCGGCCAGACGGCGTTGTACGTCACCCGGCGCTGCGTGCCGGCGTCGACCAGCCAGGGCTCGCAGGTCCCGACCGGCACGTCCGGCGTGCCGTCGCCGTCGAAGTCGGTGTAGAAGCCCTGCTGCACCGGATAGTCGTAACGGGCGCGGATGGTGCCGGCGGAGCGCGCCCACCACCCCTTCCAGGTGCCGTCGTCGCCGATGCCGATGTGGTCCTTGAACAGCGCCAGATTGGCCGCGCCGCCGCACAGGGGATCCGTCGATCCCGACTGCAGGCAGGCGGACTGACACTGCGCGTCCATCGTGCAGGCGTCGCCCTCCAGCGATCCGCCGACGCAGCGTCCGCCCTGACAGGCCGGGCTGGTCGCGGCGCAGTCGCTGGCCAGCGGCGCGCACGATTCGACGCACGGCGGCAGCACGGTGAGCGGATACGGCGGCTGGATGTGCTGGCCGGCGGTCGCCGGATAGACGTCGGTGTACGGCGGATCGACGAGCGCCACGCCGTAGACGCGCATCCGCCACGCCTGGGTCGCCGGGTCGCGGTACTTGAGCAGGACGTAGGGATCGGAGAGGCCGAGGGTCGCGTTCAGGTCGTTGCGCAGGGCGAAGACGGCGTTGACCCCGGTGCCGGCGTTCGAGGGCAGCAGCAGCGCGTGCTCCTCGTTGGGATTGAAGCCGGCCAGGGCGGGGTCGTCCTGGCTGTAGATCTGCGCCGCGGGGAAAGCGGCGGGCGTCAGCGGCGGCTGCACCTGGCAGGTGCCGCTGGCGCAGTCGCCGTCGTTCTGGCAGGCGCCGCGCACGTCGCGGCAGCGCCCGTCCGAACCGAGACCGCTGGCGACGATGATGGTGTCGGGATTCGCCGGCCACTGGCAGTCGTAGCGCACCGCCTTGGAGGGCCAGGCGATGCCGCGCCCGTCCTGGCGGTACCAGGCGATGAGCATGTCGTCCGCCGGATCGTCGGCGAGATCGCGGTTGACCGGCAGGATCGGCCCGCTGCGCGAGGCGTCGCGGGTGTAGGCGGCGCTGGCGCCGACGCCGTCGTAGCGCGCCCTGGCGTTGACCATCCAGCCGTTCTTGCCGTTCGGGTCGACGTGATCGGGGTCGCTCAGCGCCGCGCCGATCGTGCACGCGGCCGGTCCGCCGGAGGTGTTCTTGGCCGGGTCGAGGGTGCGCACGACGACCAGCGCGGAGGAGTAGTTGTCGGTGTTCGAGCTGGGACCGTTGACGAACAGCAAGGTCGCCCAGCCGCCGCTGGCGGTGAAGACCTTGGTGGCCGGGTTCACCGCCGCGTCGCTGTCCTGCGACTGGTAGAGGATGCCGCCGAACGACCAGGTGGACGCCGCGCTCAGCGGCCCGCAGGTCTGGCCGGCGCCGCAGTCCTGGTTGCGCGTGCACGTCGCGAACGGACGCGCGCTGTTGGCGGCGCAGCGATTGACGCGCGAGAGCTCGATGTCGACCGGCGCCGAGGCCAGGTGCACCTGCGGATCGTCGGGCAGGCGCACCACGCCGTTCACGTCGATGGTGCCGAGCTGCGGGTTGAAGTCCTTCTGCCACTTGATCTTCGCCGGCAGCTCGGAGGGCTTGGCGGCGAACAGCTTCTGGTCCTTGGCGGCCCAGAAGAAGAAGGTCTGCGCTTCGGCCGCCGACAGCCCGGTGATCTCGACCGCCGGCTTCACCGCCACCGTGTTCGCCGGCCGCGGCACCTCCCGGCCCACCACCCAGCGGTCGACCGGCAGGAGCCATTCACCGTCGTCGCCCGCCTTCATGGCGAAGCCCGTGCGCGACGGCGGCGTCACGCCGCCGAGGCAGAGCAGCGGCAGGTTGCAGGCGGTGGCCATGCAGACGCTGCCCTCGTTCAGCCGGTTGCACGGCTTGTTGACCGTCATGTTGTTCTCGAGCACCGGGCAGGTGCTCTCGCAGGACTGCTGGAACTTGCCGAAGGCGGCGGGCGCCAGGTAGCTGCCGACGATGGCCGCGCCCTTCGAAGGGCTCGAGGGGTCGCTGGCGATGTCGGTCGGCTGGTCCGCTCCGGCGCCGCCGGCGCGCTGCGCCCAGCTCCAGTTGCCGGAGTCGTCGTCGATCTGGCCGACGAAGATGTCCTCGCCCGACCCCGGGGTCGGCAGGAAGGGATCGAGCGGCAGCAGCGATTCCGGCACGAAGCTCGCCAGGCCGAGGTAGCTGGCGGTGGTGTACACCTTGCGATTCAGACCGAAGGCGAGCTTGCGGCCGAGCAGGGCGCCGCCCTCGTCGCGCAGCCCGGCCACCCAGGAGCGGCTGAGCGAGGCGCCGCCGCCGTCGAGATCGAAGCGGGCGACGGCGAGGCCCGGCCCGGTCAGCGAGCTGCCGCCGTAGGTGATGGTCTTGCCGGCCGGCAGGTAGCCGACCGCGGCGAGCCCGCTGGCGCCGTCGCCGACCACCTGCTCGGCGGCGAAGCCGAGGTCGAGGCCATTCTGGCTCTGCACCGCGAGGTCGGCCGCCGCCAGGACCACCAGCGGCGAGACGTCCTCGTAGTAGAAGGCGACATCGACGCTGGCGACGTCGCGCGTCGCCGGCAACGTGTTGATGGCGTCGAAGACCGCCGGATTGGCGATGCCGAAGTTGCCGCCCGCCAGCCGCGCCCGCACGGCGACGTCGACCGCGAAGCTGCCGCTGCCGACTTCGAACAGCCGCGTCACGTCGCCGTTGGCGTTGTTGGCGATGCCGCTGCCGACCTCGACCGGACGCAGCGTCCCGGCGTTGCGGGTGAGCGTCAACTGATTGTCCACCGCCCGGTTGGCGCCGCTGATCTGGTCGGCGATGGTCGTCGCGCTGGCGTAGGCGATGGTGTTCGCGGTGTTGCCGGTGGCGGCGAGTCGGAACACCGCCGTCCCGGACGGCGCGGCGCCGGTCATCGTGTTGCCGTTCGCCGTCTGGTCGTTGCGCAGGCCGAAGTAGATGGCGCCATGGGCAGCGACGTCGATGCCGGTGCAGGACACGGTGGCGCCGCTGCCGCGGCTCGGACTGCCGTTGACCGTGCAACTGCCGCCGCCGGGCAGCGTGTACACCGGCCCCCTGGCGATGGCGGCCGCCTTGGCGCTGGGGGCGAAGGCGAGGGTGTGGGCCGCCGCGATCACGCGCCCGCCCTGCACCACCACCGACTTGGCGAAGAAGTCGATCCCGGCCAGCGCGGCGGCGTCGGCGCTCGGCCACGTCTGGGTCGCGCTCCACTGGCCGGCGCTGCTCAGCTTGGCGAAGAAGGCGTCGGTGCGATCCTGGCGGCTGGCGATCGAGAACCCGCCGCCGGTGGTGGCGCTCAGGCCGCCCGCCACCCAGCCGCCGATGAAGACGTTGCCGCCGTCGACGGCGACGCCGGTGAGCCGCAGGCCCGACGTGCCGGCCGCCGCGCGCGACATCGGGCGCACCCACTCCCAGGTGCCGTCGGCGGTCAGCTTGGCGACGTAGGCGCTCTCGACGTTGCCGGCGACCGAGACCGAGGTGGGCGCGCCGCCGAAGGTGGCGGTGCAGGTCGGCGGCGCCGGCGACAGCGTGCCGCAGATGCCGCCGACGAGGTACGCGTTGCCGCTGGCGTCGACGGCGAGCTCGTTGACCGTGTCGGCGCCGGCGCTGCCGGCCACCCGGGTCCACAGCAGGTTGCCGTCGACGTCGAGCTTGACGACGACGATGTCGCCCTGGCCGGCGGCGTTGTACTGCATGCCGCCGATCGTCGCCGTGCCGCTGAAGGTGCCGGCGAGATACGCGTTGCCCGCCGCGTCGAACGCCAGCGCCTCGGGGCGATTGGCGGCCAGCGGTCCGAGGTCCAGGGTGTACGGCCAGCGCGCCGCCGCCGGCCCGGCGCCGAGCGCGAGCATGCCGATGACCAACAGCAGGCGGCGCGCCCTCGCCCCGGCGGCCCCGCTCAGTCCCCGAGCCGCGTGCTGCGTCCACATCGCCGTCGTCCTCCCGCTGTCGGCCATCATCGGTTGAGCTCCGGCGTCGTGCTGATGCGCTGCAGGCGGAAGATGCCTTCGACCTGGATCGGACTGCGGTGCAGACCCTGCAGCTCCTCCGCGTAGGTGCCGCCGACGGTGTCGAAGCCGTAGTCGGGATCACTGAGCCCGCTCGGATCGGTGCCGCTGAACGTGAGGCGGATGGCGCGCTGGATCTGGAACGCCTCCGGGGTCGGCCGTCCCTGGGGATCGAGGTTGTCGTGGTCGGGGTGGAATTTGTGGCGGTAGGGATTGGTCGGGAAGTCGGGCGTCAGAACGATCGCCGCCGTCAGCGCGCCGGTGCCGCCGAAGTCGCCGGTCATCGCCAGCTCGTTGCCGGGGAAATCGAAGTGCGCCGTGCTCAGGCGCCGGCCGACGGGGATGCCGTCGCGCAGTGCCGCGCCGCGGAAGGTGGGGATCAGCCCATCGTCGGTCAGCAGCACGTAGCGCCCGGGCGTGGCGTCGACCTGGAGCTGCGGGTCGTCCCGGTCGGGCCGCGTCGTGCCGTTCTGCCACATCTGGATGACCTGCTTGAGGAGCCGCGTCGTGCCGCTGCCGTCGACGTGGATGAGGAGCCGCATCGAGAAGGTCGAGCCGCCGCCGGACTGGTCGCAGCGGAAGGCGCAGTCGGCGGCGCGCGCGCACGACCGGTTGTCGTTCACGCCGCCGAGGCAGCGGCTGCCGCTGTTGCACGTCGACCCCGGGCAGTCCTGCGCCGCGGTGGCCGGGCTGCAGGACTGGCCGGCGCGCGCGCCGCCGGCGCAGACCGCCGTGTCGCCGCAGCTCGAACCGGGGCAGTCGCTGGCGGCGCTGCACGGCAGACCGAGGTTGATGCCGCCGGCGCAGGCGCGCGGCGGCGCCGTGCAGCTCGACCCGGGACAGTCGGTCGCCTGCGTCGCCACCGTGCAGGCCGTGCCGGCCTTGCTGCCGCCGGCGCAGGTCAGGGTGCAGACGCCGGGGCAGTCCGTCGGCCCGGTGCAGCTCAAACCCTCGTTGGCGCCGCCGGTGCAGACGTTGCCCTGGCCCTGCGTCGATACCGGCGTCAGCGAGCCGATCTGCGGTTGGCTCACCTTGCGCACCTCGGCCGCGCCCACCCAGAGGCCGGCGAACGCGGACGATCCCCCAGATCCCGAGACCGCCGCGGCGGCGACATCGCTCTTGACGCTGAGCGGCAGCAGCCAGCGCATGCCGGCGCCGCGGATGGCGAGCACCGATCCCACCTCCGGCTGCGCCAGGGCGCTGCGGCGCACCGCCAGGCGCGCCGACTGCGCCCCGCCGGCGGTGGTCGGCAACGACAGCGCGCCGCTCAACGCCGGCCACTGCACCGTGCCGGCATTGGGACCGCTGGTGACCAGGGTGCGGTAGGAGAGCGGCAGCGCCGTCGGCGAGGCGAGGTCCTGGATGCTGATCGCCAGCGGTGCGGCCGAGAGATTGACCAGGGCCAGCAGGTGCTGACTGACGCCGCGGCCGAAGCTCACGCCGTCGGAGGTCGGCACGTCGACCCGGATCGGCCCCAGGTAGTCGGAGCCGCTGGCGCTGTAGACCCAGTAGGCCTCGCCGTAGCGCATGGTGGCGGCGTTCGGCGCCGCGATGCGCTCCCACACGCCGCTCGGCAGCAGGTGGTAGACCGGCTGTCCGCGCTGCGCCGCCGACGGCGCGAAGTACGCCGCGAAGGTCGGCGCCGCGTTGGGATCGATCGGGAAGCCGGTGAGGGTATAGGCGTTCGCCTGCCAGTTGATCAGCGGCACCAGCGGCCGGCCGGTGATGCGCAGGGTGGTCGCCGGGCCGTCGAGGTAGATCAGGAAGGCGCGATTGCCCTCGATGCTGACCAGTTCGCGATCGGCCAGCGTCGCGGCGAGCGCCTCCTCGCGGTTGGCGGGGATGTACGCGACCCAGCCGCGCTGGCCGAGCAGCGCGTCGTCGGGATTGCGGATGAACTCCACCGAGCTGGTCTCGGTGCCGCGCGTCCACACGCTGCGCACCGGGATGCCGTCGAAGATGTTGGCGGGCTCGCTGTCGTTGGGCGACACGTGCAGGTAGATGGCGTTCCAGCCGGGCACGAGATCGAAGCTCTGCGTCCACTGCGGCTGGCTGGCGCGCGCCGCGGTCGCCACCGCCAACGCCGCGATCGCCACCAGCAGCGTGCGGAGCGTGGGCGACGCGAACCGCCTCCACGTCCCCCTGGACCATCCCGCGCTCGCAGCCGCCATATCGCCCTCCCTGCAGAAGTCGTGCAGACCGTCAGCTAGGAAGAACCGCTGCCCCGCGGGCGCTGAAGTCGCTGCCAAGGAGCTACTTGATTGCCGACTCACAAGTCAACGAAAAAGAGAGCCGCGGCTGCCCATGCGTCCGCCAGCGGCGCGGTCTGCGCGACGCGGTGGCGAGCGGCGGCGGCGGCGGCGCTCAGCCGTCGAGCGGCGCGAACACCGGCCGCAACCGCGCCCACAGCGCGTCGAGGTGCTCCGGGAGGCAGCTCACCTCGGCGATGACCGGCATGAAGTTGGTGTCGCCGTTCCAGCGCGGCACCAGGTGCCAGTGCAGGTGCTGCGCGAAGCCGGCACCGGCGGCGGCGCCGAGGTTGAGGCCGACGTTCATGCCGTCCGGGCGGAAGGTCGACTGCAGGAGCCCGACGGCGCGCCGCAGCGTCTCGCTCAGCGCCGCGTACGCCGTCGCCTCGAGCGCGCCGAGGTCGGCGGTGTGGGCGCGCGGCGCCACCATCAGGTGGCCGTTGGCGTACGGGTAGCGGTTGAGCATCACCACCGCGTGCGCGCTGGCCGCCAGCACCAGCGCCGCCTGCGGGTCGGCCGCCGGCGCGTCGCAGAAGATGCACGCGCCGGACTTCGGCGCGCCGATGTAGGCCATGCGCCACGGCGCCCACAGGGCTCGATGCGCCATGGCGGGTGTGGGCCCCGCGTCAGCTCTGGGCCGCCGCCTCGGCGGCGCCCTCGGCGTCGCCGTCGACGCGCAGCCGCAGCTCCTTGCCGACCTTGAAGAAGGGCACCCGCTTGGCGGCCACCGCGACCCGCTTGCCGGTGCGCGGATTGCGCCCGTCGCGCGCCTCGCGGTGCTTGACCACGAAACTGCCGAAGCCCCGGATCTCGATCCGCTCGCCGCGCCGCAGGGCGTCGGCGAGACTCTCGAAGACGGCGTTGACCATGACCTCCGCGTCGCGCCGCGAGAACCGCGGATAGAGGGTCACGAGCTCGTCGATCAAGGCCCGCTTGGTCACCGCCGCCGCCTCACTTGGTCTCGCCGTTGTCTCCGCGCTTCGCCTGGTCGTCGCGATCGAGCCGCAGGTCCGAGCCGAGGATGTCCTCGAACGAGAAGCGGCCGCCCTCGCGCTCGCGCTGCAGGTACGACTCGATCTCCTCGCGCTCCTCGGACTTGCGCAGCGCCTTGATGCTGAGCGCGATCTTGCGGTCACGCGCGTCCACCGCCGTCACCTCGGCCTCGACCTCCTGGCCGGGCTGGAACAGCCCCTGCGGCTTGTCGACGCGATCCATGCTGAGCTGCGAGACGTGGATGAGGCCTTCGATGCCCTCCTCCACCTCCATGAACACGCCGAAGTCGGTGACGCTGGTGACCTTGCCGTGCACCCGCGTGCCGACCGGGTAGCGCGAGCTCATGCTCGACCATGGATCCTCGGCCAACTGCTTGATGCCGAGCGAGATGCGTTCGTTCTCGACGTCGATGCCGAGCACCACCGCCTCGACCTCGTCGCCCTTCTGGAACAGCTCCGACGGGTGGCGGACCTTCTTGGTCCAGTGCAGGTCGGAGATGTGCACCAGCCCGTCGATGCCCTCCTCGACGCCGATGAACACGCCGAAGTCGGTGAGGTTCTTCACCGGGCCCTTGATGTGGCTGCCGATCGGATGGTTGATGCGCACCATCTCCCAGGGGTTCGGCTCCGCCTGCTTGAGCCCCAGGGAAATTCTGCGGTTGCCGGTGTCGACGTCGAGCACCATGACGTCGACTTCCTGGCCCACCTCCAGCACCTTCGAGGGATGGGTGACGCGCTTGGTCCACGACATCTCGGAGACGTGCACCAGGCCCTCGATGCCGGGCTCGAGCTCGACGAAGGCGCCGTAGTCGGCCAGGCTCACCACCTTGCCGTGCACCCGCGCGCCGACCGGATAGCGCTCGGCGACGCTCGCCCACGGGTCGGGCATGATCTGCTTCATGCCCAGCGACACGCGACCGCGCTCGGGATCGTACTTGAGGACGACGACGCGGGCGCGGTCGCCGACGTTGACCACGTCGGACGGCTTGTTCACCCGGCCCCACGACATGTCGGTCACGTGCAGCAGGCCGTCGATGCCGCCGAGGTCCACGAACGCCCCGTAGTCGGTGATGTTCTTGACGATGCCCTCGAGGATGACGCCCTCCTCGAGCACCTTCAGCGTCTCCTGCTTCAACTGCGCGCGTTCCTTCTCCATCACCGCGCGCCGCGAGACGACGACGTTGCCGCGCGCGCGGTTGAACTTCAGCACCGCGAAGTGCCCGCGCTGGCCGATGTAGCGATCGAGATTGCGCGACGGCCGCAGGTCGGCGTGCGAGCCGGGCAGGAACGCCGGGACGCCGACGTCCACCTTCAGACCGCCCTTCACCTTGCCGACGATGACGCCCTCGACGACGCCGTTGTTCTGGAAGGCCTCCTCGATGTCCCGCCACACCTTGGCCTGTTCGGCCTTGCTGCGGGAGAGCAGGATGCCGCCGTGTTCGCCCTCGTCGGCATCGAAGTAGACGTCGATCTCATCGCCCTCGTGAACCGTCACCTCGCCGTCGCGGGTGCTGAACTCGCTGATCGGGATCTGTCCTTCGGACTTGTACCCGATGTCCACGGTGACCTGGTCGCGGCCGATGTTCACCACCCGGCCCCGGACCACTTCGCCCGGCTTGACGGCGCGCAAGCTCTCTTCGAAGAGCTTGCGAAACTCGTCGCCGCCGCCTTCGGGCGCGGCCACTCTGGGTTGCTGACTCATGTGGGTAATCCTCTCTCGAGACGAGATTCCGGCTTCATAGCCCCGAAGGGTGTTACTTTTCAAGGGTTCCCCTGCGCCGCCACGAGCTTGCGCACGCGCGCCACGACCTCGTCGACGCTCTCGCTGGTGGTGTCGACGAGCAGCGCGTCGGCGGCGGGCACCAGCGGCGAGTGCGCCCGGCCGCGGTCGCGCGCGTCGCGCTCCTCGATCTCGCGCTGGATGTGTCCCAGGTCGGCGGGGTCGCCCCGCGCGGCGAGCTCCGCCCAGCGCCGGCGCGCCCGCTCCGCGGCGCTGGCGACGAGAAAGATCTTCACCGTGGCGTGCGGCAGGACGACGGTGCCGATGTCGCGCCCCTCCATCACCACCCCGCCGCCCTCCCCCATCCGGCGCTGCAGGGCGACCAGGCGTTCGCGCACCGCCGGGTGGGTCGAGACCCTGGACGCCCACTGCCCGGCCTCCGCGCTGCGGATGGCGCCGGTCAGATCGCGGCCGTTGGCGAGCACGCGCACGCCGTCGGCGCGCTCGGCGAACTCCAGGCGCAGCGCGTCGCACAGCGCCGCCAGCGCCGGCGCATCGTCGAGTTCGACGCCGGCCTCGTCGGCCAGCACGCCGACCACGCGGTACATGGCGCCGGTGTCGACGTAGCGCAGGCCGAGCGCCTGGGCGAGGCGCCGGCTGACGGTGCTCTTGCCGGCGCCGGCGGGCCCGTCGATGGCGATCGTCGGCTTCATCGCCGCAGCCCCTCCAGACGGGCGAAGAAGTCGGGAAAGGTCTTGGCGACGCACCCCGGATCGGCGATCGTCACCCCCGGCACCTTCAGGCCGACGAGCGCGAAGGCCATGGCGATGCGGTGGTCGTCGTAGGTCGCGATCCGCGCCGCGTGCAGCGGCGACGGCCAGACGCTGAGGCCGTCGTCGCGCTCCTCGACCCGCGCCCCGAGGCGCGCCAGCTCGCTGGCGACGGCGCGCAGCCGGTCGCTCTCCTGCCAGCGCAGGTGGGCGACGTTGCGGATGTGCACCGGCCCGCTGGCGAAGGGCGCGATCGCCGCCAGGGTGGGCGCGGTATCGGAGCAGGCGTTGAGGTCGGCGTCGATGCCGGCGAGCTGCGCCGGCCCCTCGACGCTGATCGCGTCCGCCTCCCAGCGCACGCGCGCCCCCATGCGCTCGAGCAGGGCGGCGAACGCGACGTCCCCCTGCAGCGAGCCGCGGTGCAGGCCGACGACCCGCACCCGCCCGCCGGTGAGCGCCGCCGCCGCCCAGAAGTAGTGCGCGCTCGAGGCGTCCGGCTCGACGGCGTAGCGCTGGGCGCGATAGCGCTGGCCGCTCGCGACCCGATAGACGCGGTCGCCGGCGCGCTCCACCGTCACCCCCCACTGCCCCATCACCGCCACCGTCATGTCGATGTACGGCTGGGCGATGACCGGGCCGGTGAGCGTGATGACGACGTCGCGCGCCGCGTACGGCGCCACCTGCAGCAACGCCGAGACGAACTGGCTCGAGCGCGCCGCCGCCAGCTCGGTGGCGCCGCCGGGCAGGCCGTCGGCCTCGACCAGCACCGGCGGCGACCCGGTGCCGGCTTCGCTGCGCAGCCGCGCGCCGAGGCGCCCCAGGGCGTCGACGAGATCCTGGATCGGCCGCTCGCGCATGCGCGGCGTCCCGTCGATGCGGTATCGGCCGTGGCCGAGGCAGAGCGCCGCGACCAGGAAGCGCATCGCCGTCCCGGCGTTGCCGACGAACAGCTCGGCGGCGGCGCGGGGCCAGGTGCCGCCGCGGCCCTCGATGGTCAGCCGGGCGGCCGCCTCGTCGGCCTCGACCGCGATGCCGAGGGCGCGCAGCGCCGCCGCCATGTAGCGGGTGTCGTCGCTGAACAGCACCCCGTCGAGCACCGAGCGGCCGTCGGCCAGCGCCGCCAACAGGGCGACCCGGTTGCTGATCGACTTCGAGCCCGGCACCCGCACCACCGCGTCGGGCGGCCGCGCCAGGGGCTGCAGCGTGATCGCGTCGTCGCTCACGCCGCGCCGCCGTCAGCGCCGCCGCGCCGCGCCGCGACCGCGGCCTCGAGCAGCGCCTGCAGCGCCCGTTCGTCGCCCGCCGCCACCGCGGCGCGCAGCCGCGCCACCGCGGCGCTGAAGGCGTCGGTCGCCGCCAGCACCGCCTCGGCGTTGGCGAGCAGGATGTCGCGCCACAGCTCGGCCGGGCTGGCGGCGACGCGCGTCGCGTCGCGCCAACTGCCGCCGGCGAACGCCGCCATGCCGCCGTCCGCCGCCGCCAGCGCGCCCACCAGCGCGTAGGCGACGACGTGCGGCAGGTGGCTCACCCAGGCGAGCGCCCGGTCGTGCGCCGCCGGCGTCATCGTCTGCACCCGCGCGCCGACGCCCTCCCAGAGCCCCCGCACCCGCGCCAGCGCCGCCGCGTCGGTGCGCGGCGACGGCGTCAGGATGCACGGCGCGCCGCGGAACAGCGCCGCGTCGGCGGCGGCGGCGCCGGCGCGCTCGCTGCCGGCGATCGGATGCCCGCCGACGAACGGGCGATCGGCCGGCAGCACCGCTTCGCACTGCGCCACCACCTCGCCCTTGACGCTGCCGACGTCGGTGACCAGGGTCCCGGGCCGCAGGTGCGGCAGCAGGCTCCGCGCCACCGCCGCGGTGCTGCGCACCGGCACCGCCAGCACCACGAGGTCGACCGGCCCGAGGCCGGCGGGGTCGCGCAGCGTGCGGTCGCAGATGCCGCGCGCCCGCGCCACCGCCAGGTTCGCCTCGCCGCGGCCGATGCCGACTACCTCGCCGATCAGCCCGGCGGCGCGCGCCGCCAGCGCCAGCGAGCCGCCGATCAGCCCGACGCCGACGATCGCCGCGCGCTCAAACCCCAACGCCCCGCCCTTCCTCGCGCAGGGTGCGCAGCGCCGCCACCAGCCGCTCGTTCTCGTTGCGCGTGCCGACGGTGACCCGCACGTGCTCCGGGAAGCCGTACACCGGCACCGGGCGCACGATGACGCCGAGGCGCAGCAACTGGTCGTAGAGCCGCGCCGCGTTGCCGACCCGCACCAGGATGAAGTTCGCCCAGCTCGGGACGCATTCCAGGCCGAGCTCGGCGAACGCCGCGCGCAGGAACGCCATGCCCTCGCGGTTGACGGCGCGCGTGCGCTCGACGTGCTCGTCGTCGTCGAGCGCCGCCAGGGCCGCCACCTGGGCGAGCGTGTTGACGTTGAACGGCGCCCGCAGGCGGTTCAGCAGGTCGATGATCGCCGGATGCGCGACGCCGTAGCCGATGCGCAGGCCGGCGAGGCCGTAGATCTTCGAGAAGGTGCGCAGCACGATCAGCAGGTGGTCGCCGCCGACGTCGGCGAGGCCGTCCGGATAGCGCGGGTCCTCGACGTACTCGAAGTACGCCTCGTCCATGACGATCACCACGTCGCGCGGCACCGCCGCCAGGAACTCCTGCCACTGCTCGCGGAAGACGATGGTGCCGGTCGGGTTGTTGGGGTTGGCGAGGAAGATCAGCCGCGTCGCCGGCGTGATCGCCTCGGCCATCGCCTCGAGGTCGTGGGTGAACTGGCGCAGCGGCACGATGATGCCGCGCCCGCCCTGCGCCTGCACCAGCATGCGGTAGATGACGAAGGCCTGGTCGGCCATCACCGCTTCCTCGCCGGCGTGCAGGAAGGTGCGGACGACGAGCTCGATGATCTCGTTCGAGCCGTTGCCGAAGACCAGCGACTCCGGCGACACCCGCAGCGCGCGCGCCAGGGCGCGGCGCAGGTGGTAGCAGTTGCCGTCCGGATAGCGGTGGATGTCGGCGATCGCCGCGTGCAGCGCCGCCAGGGCCTTCGGCGACGGGCCGAGCGGGTTCTCGTTCGACGCCAGCTTGATCGAGTCGGTGATGCCGTACTCGCGCTCCAACTCGTCGATCGGCTTGCCGGGCGGATACGGCTGCAGCGAGTGCAGCCAGGGCCGGACCAGGTTCTTCACGTTCATGGTCGCGCCTCGCCCTCCGGCCAGCGCCAGGCGGGATACGAGCCGAGCACCTTGACGAACAGCGCCCGCTCCTTCAACCCCGCCAGCGCCTTCTGCATGCGCGGCTCGGCGCTGTGGCCGGCCAGGTCGATGAAGAACACGTACTCCCAGGCGCGGCCCTTGAGCGGTCGCGACTCGATGGTGCTGAGGTTGATGCGCTGCCGGGCGAACGCCTCCAGCACCCGGAACAGCGCCCCCGACTCGTGCGGCACGGCGAACAGGATCGAGGTCTTGTCGTCGCCGGTCGGCGCGCCGTTGCCGTCGTGGCTGACCACCAGGAAGCGGGTGACGTTGTTGGGCAGGTCCTGGATGCTGGCGGCGACGATCTTCAGCTTGAGCCGCTCGGCCGCCCGCCGCGAGGCGATCGCCGCCGTGCCCGGGTGCGCCGCCGCCTGCTCGGCGGCGACCGCGTTGCTCGCCACCTCCGCCACCGGCAGGTTCGGGAAGTGCTGCGCCAGCCAGCCGCGGCACTGGGCGAGCGACTGCGGATGGGAGACGATGCGCCGCACCCGGCGCGGCTCGGCGCTGCGCGCCAGCAGACAGTGGTCGATGCGCAGCAGCACCTCGGCCTTGATGGTCAGCGGCGAGGCGATGAAGCGGTCGAGCGTCTGCGCCACCACGCCCTCGGTCGAGTTCTCCACCGGCACCACCCCGTACTCGGCGCGGCCGCGCTCGACCTCGTCGAACACCGCGTCCACCGAGCCGAACGGCAGCAGGTTCGGCCCGGAGCCGAACTGCTCGCCCGCCGCCTGCTGGCAGTACGTGCCCGCCGGGCCGAGATAGGCGACGCGCAACGGCTGCTCGAGGGCGCGGCAGCCCGAGATCACCTCGCGGAAGATGGTGCGCACGTGCGCCGGCCGCAGCGGCCCCTCGTTCAGTCGCGCCAGGCGCTGGAAGATGCGCTTCTCGCGCTCCGGGACGTACTTGCTGGTGTGGCCGTTGCGCGCCTTGGCATGGCCCACCTGCAGCGCCAGCGCGGCGCGCTCGTTGAGCAGGCGCAGGAGCTGGTCGTCGACGCGGTCGATCCGCGCTCGCAGCGATTCGAGAGAGGGAGCTCTGGCCACGACCTGTTGGCTCTAGCAGGGGCGGCAGGGCATCTCCACCGTCCCGTCAGGCCGGCAGCCGCGCCGCCGCCCCGGGCGCCAGCCACTGCACCGTCGGGTCGGCGCGGAACCAGGTCATCTGTCGCTTGGCGAGCTGCCGCGTCGCCCGCTGCATCGCCGCCAGCGCCGCCGCCAGCGCCGCCTCGCCGCGCAGGTACGCCCCCATCTGCCGATAGCCGATGCTGCGCAGCGCCGGCAGCTCGGGCGGGTAGCCGCGCGCCCACAGGGCGCGGATCTCCTCCAGCAGGCCGCCCGCCACCATCGCCTCGCAGCGCGCGTCGAGCCGCGCGTAGAGCGCCGCCCGCGGCACCCGCAGTCCGACCAGCCGCATCGTCAGCCCGCTCGCCGCCGCGCGGGACGCCGCGTGCCACTCGCTGAGCGGACGCCCGCTCGTCTCGAACACCTCCAGCGCGCGCACCAGGCGCACCCGATCGCGCGCCGCCAGCCGCGCCGCGGTGGCGGGGTCGACCGCCGTCAGCCGCGCGTGCAGCGCGCCCGGCGTCGCCTCCTCCTCGGCGATCAGGCGCGCCCGCAGCGCCGGGTCCGCCCCCGGACCCGGGAACAGCCCGACGCGCAGCGCCCGCAGGTAGAGCCCGCTGCCGCCGACCACGAGCACCCGCCGCCCGCGCGACTGGATGTCCGCGATCGCCGCCCGCGCCAGCGCCGCATAGCGCGCCGCATCGAACGCCGCGTCCGGATCGACGACGTCGAACAGGTGATGCGGCACCCGCGCCCGCTCCGCCGCCGTCGGCTTCGCCGTGCCGATGTCGAGGCCGCGGAACACCTGGCGCGAATCGCAGTTGACGATCTCGGCATCCCAGCGCCCCGCCAACTCGAGCGACACCGCCGTCTTCCCACTCCCCGTGGGGCCGACCAGCGCGACGATTTCGGAATCCATAGACGTCCTTCACCGCAGAGACGCAGGGGCGCGGAGGCTTCGGACTGGAAGCGGTTGCCTCCGTGTCTCGGCGCCTCTGCGGTGAAAGCCTTCCTCAGGTTCGCTTGAACCAACGCTCCAGGTCGCCCCGCGACAGCACCAGGAACGCCGGGCGGCCGTGCGGGCAGTTGCCGGAGAAGTCCACCGCGTCCATCGCCTGCAGCAGGGCGCGCATCTGCGCCGGGGCCATGTTCTGGCCGACGCGGACGGCGCTGTGGCAGGCGAGGCGCGACAGCACCGCCTCGGCGGCCTGGTCGAGGCGGCGCGAACGCCCGATGTCGACCAGGTCGGTGGCGACGTCGCGCAGCAGGCCGACGGCGTCGTCGTCGGCGAGCAGCGCCGGCACGGCGCGCACCGCGAAGGCGCCGCCACCGTAGGCCTCGACCTCGAAACCGACCGCGTCCAGCGTGTCGAGCTGCTCGCCGAGCAGCGCCGCCTCGCGCGGCCCGAGCTCGACCACCGCCGGCACCAGCATCTGCTGCCGCGGCACCAGGCCGCTCGCGTAGGCGCCGCGCAGGCGCTCGAAGGTGACCCGCTCGTGCGCCGCGTGCTGGTCGATGAGCACCAACTGGTCGCGCCCTTCGCAGATCAGATAGCCCTCGAACACCTGGCCGAGCGGCCGCAGCGCGGCGAAGAACCCGGCCGCCGCCGCGGCCGCCTCGACCGCCGGCAGCGGCGCGCTCGGGCGCGCCGGCGCCGGCGCCTCCAACAGGCGCAGCGGCGGCGCCGCCGGGGCCGCCCCGCGGTCGCCGCGCGGCGGGATGCGCAACGGCATCTGCGGGGGCGGCACGGCGCCCAGGGCGACGGTGGCGCGCGGCGCCTCGCCGCGCTGGTCGCGCAGGCGCGCCTGGACGCCGCGCGCCAACAGCTCGTGCACCGCGCCGCCGTGGCGGAACCGCACCTCCGACTTCGCCGGGTGCACGTTGACGTCGACCTCGCCGCACGGCACCTCGAGGAACACCGCCGCCGCCGGATACCGACCGTGCATCAGCAGCGTGCTGTAGCCGGCGAGCAGCGCGTGCGTCACCAGCTTGTCGCGCACGTAGCGGCGATTGACGTAGGTGTAGACCTGGCGCGGGCTCGGCAGGCTGAAGTGCGAATCGCTGAGCCAGCCGTGCACCAGCGCGCCGCCGGCGCGATGCGCGAACGGCAGCATCGCCGCGGCGCGCTCGCGTCCGAACACCTGGCGGATGCGCTCGCCGTCGTCGGCCACCGCCGCCAGCTCGACCAGCGCGCGGCCGCCGTGGCGGAGCGTGAAGCCGACCTGCGGGAAGGCGAGCGCGGTGCGCGTCAGCAGCTCGCTGACGTGCCCCACCTCGGTCGCCGGCGCCTTGAGGAACTTGCGCCGCGCCGGCACGTTCCCGAACAGCTCGGCGACCTCCACCCGGGTGCCGATCGGCGCCCCGACCTCGCGCGCCTCGACCCGCCGCCCGTGCTCCATCACCACCCGCGTGCCGGCGAGGTCGCCGCCGCGCCGCGTCGTCAGCGTCGTGCGCGACACCGCGGCGATGCTCGCCAGCGCCTCGCCGCGAAAGCCGAGGGTGGCGATGGCGCCGAGGTCGTCCACCGACTGCAGCTTGCTGGTGGCGTGGCGGGCGAAGGCGGTGACCGCGTCGTCGGCGCCCATGCCCTCGCCGTCGTCGATCACCGCGATCAGCGCCGTCCCCGCCTGCTCCAGCTCGACCGCGATGCGCCGCGCTCCGGCGTCGAGGGCGTTCTCGACCAGCTCCTTCACCACCGACGCCGGGCGCTCGACCACCTCGCCGGCGGCGATCTGGTCGGCGATCTCGGCCGGCAGCACCCGCACGCGCCGGCCGCCGCTCGCCGCCGGCGCCTCGCTCACACCAGGGAACGCGTCGCCTTCGCCGCCAACCATGCCTCGACCTCTTCCCGATCCTCCCACGCCTTGCGCCCCGCCAGGCCGAACGTGAGCTGCCGCCCCTCGTCGGCCGCCGGCTGGTCCCAACTGTTCACCCGGTGCAGGCCGGCGGCGAACACCGTCGCCGCCTCGAACAGGAACACCAACTGGCCGATGGTGAAGGCGTTGATCTGCGGCACCGACAGGGTGAGCGACAGCCGCCCCCGCTGCTGCAGCGCCAGCTCGGTGGCGCGCTGCTCCGTATTGAGCAGCGCCCCCAACCCTTTGCCGCGCAGGTAGCCGACGCCCTCGAGGTCGCCGTAGGCGCTGGGGATCTCGATCTCGCGCCCGTGATCCTCGACGCGCACGAAGCAGACGACGCGATCGGCCGGGCCATCGAGCCAGAGTTGCAGCAGCGCGTGCTGGTCGCTGACGCCCACCGCCGCCTGCGGCGTCGTGCCGACGGCGCGCGGCCGGCCGTCCAGGTCGACCGCCTTGCCCAGGCTCTCCGCCCACACCTGCGCGAACCAGCGCGCCAGGGCGCGCAGCCGGTCGCTGTAGGGCATCAGCACGACGGTGTGCGTCTGCGCCTGCGTCTCGGCGAGATAGAGCAGCGCCGCCAGCAGCAGCGCCGGGTTCTCCCACAACAGCGGCGAGCGCGTGCGCTGGTCCATCCAGGCGGCGCCGGCCAGCACGTCCTCGACCCGCACGCCGCCCACCGCGGCGGGGAACAGCCCGGCGGCGGTGAGCACCGAGAAGCGACTGCCCACCCCGGCCGGAACGGCGAGGTCGCGAAAGCCCTCGTCGTTGACGATCTGTCGCAGGCTGCCGCGCTCGGCGTCGGTGGTGATGATGACCCGGGGTTTGTAGTCGATGGCGCCGAGGGCGCGCAGCAGGCGATCGCGGACGATCATGAACTGGGCGATGGTCGATGCCGTCTCGCCCGACTTGCTGACCACGTTGAAGGCGGTGCGCGTCAGGTCGAGATCGTCGAGCAGGGCGCCGAGGCTCCAGGGGTCGACGTTGTCGGCGACCACGACGCGCGGCCCGCCGGCGCCGAGCGCGCTGAGCATGGCGCGGCTCCCCAGCGCCGAGCCGCCGACGCCGAGCACCACCAGGGTGTCGATCTCGTCGCGCACCTCGCGCGCCAGGGCGGTCGTGCGGGCGAGCGCCTCGGGCTGCTCGACCAGGTCGAGCACCGGCATCTGGCCGCCGCGCCGGCGCTCGGCGACGGTACGGACGCAGTCGGCGGCGCGCTCGGCCAGCGCCTCGAGGTCGGCGCGCGCCAGGCCACCCTCCTCCAGCGCCTCGCTCAGCATGCCGCTCGGGTCGAGGCGGACGGTCATCCGCTCGCGCACCGCCCGACGGCGGAAATCAGGCATGCCGCTTCCTAACACGCCGCCGCGCATCGAGTCGACGCTGCGCTGGCCGGCTGTCAGTCGCCGCGGTCAGCAGCCGCCAGCCGGCTGTGCTATCAGCCGCCGATGGTCTCCGGGATCCTGAGTCTGCCGGCGCTGCGGCGCCGCCTCGCGGCCGATCGGCGCGCCGGGCGGCGCGTCGTCTTCACCAACGGCGTCTTCGATCTGCTCCATCCCGGGCACGTGCGCTACCTGCGCGCCGCCCGGCGGCTGGGCGACGTGCTGGTGGTGGGGCTCAACAGCGACCGCTCGGCGCGCCGGCTGCACAAGGGGCCGGGCCGGCCGCTGGTGCGCGCGCGCGATCGCGCCGAGGTGCTGGCGGCGCTGGAGATGGTGGACTACGTGACGATCTTCGACCAGGACACGCCCTACGAGCTGATCCGCGCGGCGCAGCCCGACGTGCTGGTGAAAGGCGGCGACTGGACCGTCGACCGCATCGTCGGCGCCGACCTCGTGCTCGCCCGCGGCGGCAGCGTCAAGTCGCTGCGCTTCGCCCCCGGGTACTCGACGACGCGCCTGGTCGAGACGATCGCCACGCGGGCGCGCCGCGGCGCGCGCAGGACGACCTGACCGCGATCCGACGATCGTCACCGCGCGGGCGCCGAGACGCCCCGTCCAGGGGAACGATGCCGTTCGACGGCGCCCCGCGGCGCGCCGCGGTGGTGAATGCTGGCGCGCCACAGGAGCATCGCCGCCACCGGGTTCACCAGCAGCGCCCACAACATCGCCGAGCGCAGGTCGCCGAGGGCGACGCTCAGGCGGCCGATGGTGTACGGCCCGAGCGCCAGGCCGATGAAGGTGACGACCAGCAGGTAGGCGGCCGACGCCGTGCCGCGCAGGCGCGGCGGCACGAGATCCTGCACGGTCGCCGCCCCGGGGCCGATCCACAGCGAGGTGCCGACGCCGACCAGCGCGTTGAGCGCGAATGCCGCCGCGGTCCATTCGCTGCGCAGCATGCCGACCGCGAACGGCAGCGGCAGCAGCGCCGCCGCGACGCCGACGTAGAGGCGCGCCGCGGCGGCCCGGCGGTGCCACCGATCCGCCCACAGCCCGCCCAGCGTGACCCCCAGCCAGCCGGCGGCCGCCGCGGTGCCGCCGAGCCAGAGCCCGGCCTCCGCCTCGCTGACGCCGAGCACGCGCACGAAGTACGGCGGCACCCAGAAGCCGACGCCGTAGCCGGTGAAGGCGAGGAGCGCGAAGCCGAGCGCCGCGTAGCGCAGGCTCGGCACGCCGACGATGGCCGCGTACCCGTCCGGATCGCGACGGCGCAGCGCCTGCGCCCACGACAACGCCGCGTAGGTGCCGATGCCGAGGGCGATCCACTGCGCCGGCGTGCCGAGCAGCGTGGTCAGCGCCCACGCCCCGACCGCGACGGCGGCGGCCAGCCCGAGGTTGGCGACCACCGCCGGGGCGCCGCCGAGGCGCGCCTGGGCGAGCAGCGTCAGCGGCGGCAGCACCGCGGCGAGCTCGTCGCCCAGGGCGCGCAACGGCCGCGGCGAGGGGCCGGCGCCGCCGTCGCCGCGCGCCGGCTCGCGCAGGCTCGCCACCCACAGCGCCAGCAGCAGCCCCGGCAGGCCGACGGCGAGAAAGGCGACCTGCCAGCCGCGCAGGCCGAACGGCGCCGCGGCACCGGGAAAGGCCGCGTCCCAGCGCTCGACGATCAGGCCGCCGATGCCGAGCCCGAGGCCGGCGCCGATGTAGATGCCGCTGGAGTAGATGGCGAGCACGGTCGCCCGCCGCGCCGGTGGAAAGGAGTCGGAGAGCAGGGAGTACGCCGCCGGGTTGGCGCTCGCTTCGCCGATGCCGACGCCGACCCGCGCCGCCGAGAGCTCGACGAAGTTGCGCGCCAACGCCGAGGCGGCGGTCATCACGCTCCACACCGCCAGCCCGAGGGCGATCAGCCGCGTGCGCGTCCAGACGTCGGCCAGGCGGCCGAGCGGAATGCCGAACAGCGCGTAGAAGACGGCGAAGGCGGTGCCGTAGAGGAAGCCGATCTGGTCGTCGCCCAGCCCGAGATCGGCCTTGATGCGCTCGGCGAGGATCGAGAGGATCTGCCGGTCGAGGAAGTTGAGAACGTAGACCACGACCAGCAGCCCCAGCACGTAGCGCGCATAGGCCTCGGAGGAGCGGTCGGGGGGCGCCATGGTCGAGCGCGCATGGCACGATTCGCGGCGCCGCACCATCGCCGGCCGCGGCGGAACCGGGCCGCCGCCCTTCGTTGCCCTTGGCGGCGGGACCGTGCTAGCTGTCGTCGATTCCCCTCCGAGCGGAGCGGACAAAGGAGCACGCCAATGCGTCAGTGCGAGATCTGCGGCAAGGGCCCGTCGGTGGGCAACAACGTCAGCCACGCCAACAACAAGACCAAGCGCCGCTGGAGTCCCAACCTGCAGCGCGTCCGCGCCAACCTGAAGGGCACGGTGAAGTACATCCGCGTCTGCACCCGCTGCCTGCGTTCGGGCAAGGTGCAGAAGGCCGCCTGAGCACGCGCGTGACCGGTGACCGGGAGGGCGCTGCCCCGGGACCGGTCACGGGCACCGGCCACCGGCCACGCCCGTGAAGCCCCTCTCCACCCCGCACGCCCCCGCCGCCATCGGCCCGTACAGCCAGGCGGTCGAGCACGGCGGCGTCGTCTACTGCTCCGGCCAGATCGCGCTCGACCCCGCCAGCGGGCAACTGGTCGCCGGCGGCACCGCCGTCGAGGCCGAGCGCGCGCTGGAGAACCTCCAGGCGGTGCTCGCGGCCGCCGGCTGCACCTTCGCCGACGTGGTGCGGGTGACCATCTTCCTGGTCGACCTCGCCGACTTCGCCACCGTCAACGAGATCTACGGCCGCTACGTGCGCGCGCCCTATCCGGCGCGGGTCACCGTCGGCGTGGCGGCCCTCCCGCGCGGCGCCCGCGTCGAAATCGACGCGCTGGCGGTGAAGCCGGTCGTCGGTCGCTAGCCTCGATGTGGCCGAAATGCGTTCACCACGGAGGCACGGAGGCACGGAGGAACCTGGACAAGAGAGGGTTCGCGGGCGAGAGCCCCAACGCCATCAGGAATGGCCATGGGGATCGCGCCCGCCCGCCATTCCCACGCTGCACCCTCCGTGTCTCCGTGCCTCCGTGGTGAACGTGGTTGTCGTATCGAGGTCGGTTGTTGCGCCAGAGGGATCTGGCTCGCCGAACGACGAACGACCCGACGCCCGGCCCTTCAGGCGCGCGGCCGGCTCACCCGGATGACGCCGCGCAGCTTGCCGATGGCGCGGATCACCTTGTTGAGCTGATCCGCCGTCCCGACCACGATCTCGAAGCTGTTGAGCGCCTGCTTGTCCGGCGTGCTCTGCACCTGGGCGCGGCTGATGTTGACGCCGACCCCGGAGATCGACTTGGTGATCGCGGCCAGCATGCCGGGCTGGTCGACACACACCACCTCGAGGTTGATCGGCCGCAGACCGTTGGCGCCGCTGGCCCACACCACCTCGACGCGGCGCGCCGGATCGCTCTCGAGGACGCGCGGGCAGTCCATGGCGTGCACGGTGACGCCGCGGCCGCGGGTGATGAAGCCGAGGATGCGTTCGCCGGGCAGCGGGTCGCAGCACTTGCCGAAGCGCACCAGCACGTCCTCGACGCCGCTCACCTGCACCCCGGCGCCCTGGCCGGCGACGCGGCGCAGGAACTTGCGCAGCGCCCCCTCCTCGCGATCGGCGCGGCGCGCCAGCTCCTCCTCCGGCAGCAGCTTCGCCAGCACCTGGGCGGTGGTGATCTTGCCGTAGCCGACGCTGGCGATCAGGCCTTCCTCGTCCTTCACGCCGAGCGCGTGCGCCGCCTGGTCGAGGCCGCCGGCGCGCTGCACCTTCTTGAGGTCGAGCTGGTGGCGGGCGAGGTCGCGCTCGAGGATCTCGCGCCCCACCGCCAGGCTGCGGGTGCGCTGCTGGTGGCGCAGCCAGGCGCGGATGCGCGCCTTGGCCCGACTGGTCTTGACCGCGCCGAGCCAGTCCTTGCTCGGCGTCTGGCTGGCGGTGGTGACGATCTCGACCGTATCGCCGTTGCGCAGGCGGTAGCGCAGCGGCACCAGGCGGCCGTTGACCCGCGCCCCGGCGCAGTGGTGGCCGACCTCGGAGTGGATGCGGTAGGCGAAGTCGATCACCGACGAGCCCTCGGGGAAGTTCAGCACGTCGCCCTTCGGCGTGAAGACGAAGACCTCGTCGCTGAACAGGTCCTCCTTCACCGAGCCGAGGAACTCCTGCGGGTCGGAGACGTTCTGCTGCCACTCCAGGAGCTGCCGCAGCCAGGCGAAGCGCTGCGCCTCGGCGGCGCCGACCAGCTCGCCGCCCTTGTACTTCCAGTGCGCCGCGACGCCGAACTCGGCGACCCGGTGCATCTCGTGGGTGCGGATCTGCACCTCCACCCGCTCGCCGTAGAGGCCGATGACGGTGGTGTGCAGCGACTGGTACATGTTGTTCTTGGGCAGCGCGATGTAGTCCTTGAAGCGCCCCGGCACCGGCTTCCAGTTGGCGTGCACGACGCCCAGGGCGCCGTAGCAGTCGGCCAGCGAGTCGACGATCACCCGGAACCCGACCAGGTCGTAGATCTGGTCGTAGAGCAGGTTCTCGCGCTGCATCTTGCCGTAGATCGAGTAGAAGTGCTTCGGCCGCCCGGAGACCTCCGCCTCGACGCCGGCCTCGCTCAGCTTCTTCGCCAGCACGGCGCTGAACTCGTTGATGTACTTGGTGCGCTCGGCCTTCTTCTTGGCGACGTTGCGCTTGAGCTGGTAGTACACCTCGGGGCGCAGGTAGCGCAGCGCGTTGTCCTCGAGCTCGTTCTTGAGCCAGGAGACGCCGAGGCGGTGCGCGATCGGGGCATAGATGTCGAGCGTCTCCTGGGCGATGTCGCGCTGCCGCTCGCTCGACAGGTGCTGCAGGGTCCGCATGTTGTCGGTGCGGTCGGCGAGCTTCACCAGGATGACGCGGATGTCGCGCGCCATGGCGAGGATCATCTTGCGGAAGTTCTCCGCCTGCTTCTCCTCGCGGCTGGTGAAGTTCACCTGCGAGAGCTTGGTGACGCCGTCCACCAGGGTCGCCACCTCGTCGCCGAACTCCGCCTTCACCTCGTCCAGGGTCGTCAAGGTGTCTTCGACCGTGTCGTGCAGCAGTCCGGTGACGATGCTCGGCACGTCGAGCCGGAGGTCGGCGATGAGACTCGCGACGCCCACCGGGTGGATGAAGTACGGCTCGCCCGACTGCCGCTTCTGCCCCTTGTGGACGACGCGCGAGAACTCGTAGGCGCGGCGGATGAACCCGGCGTCGGCGGCGCTGTGATAGGCGCGCACCTTGCTGACCAGGTCCTCGGCGCTGGTCATCGGATCGCCCCGTCGAAGCGGGCCCGCGCCGCATCGGTCAGGGTCTCGACCAGTTCCTCCGGCGTGCGGTCGTCGGTGGCCAGGATCACGTCGTAGACGCCGTGGTCGGCCAGGTCGTACCCGTAGATCGCCTGGTAGCGCTTGGCGTCCGACTGGTGGCGCAGCCGGTTCACCTCCAGCACCGCCCGCCAGTCGCTGCCTTCGCGCTGCGCCACGCGCCGGGCGCGCGTCTCGTCGCTGGCGTCGAGCCAGACCTTGAGCGCGTCGAGCCCGTTCTCCGCGGCGAGAAAGCCGGCCAGCCGCCCTTCCAGCACGACGTCGCCCTGGCGCGCCCGCGCCGACATCGCGGCGTCGAGGTCGCGGTCGATCGAGTGGTCGCGCTCGCACAGCGCGTTGAACGCCGCCAGGCTCAGCCCCCGGCGCTTCGCCTCCTGCCGGTACAGATCCCCGGCATAGACGTGCGGCACCCCCAGCCGCGCCGCCAAGAGCCTGGCGACGGTGGTCTTGCCGCTGCCCGGCACGCCGGAAATCGTGATCAGCACGGCGCTACTCTACCGAGAATCGAAGGGGAAATCTTCACCACGGCGGCAGCGAGCCGTGCCTCGCGGCTCGCTGCCGCCGTGGTGAAGGCTGGGTCACTCCACGTTCTGCACCTGCTCGCGCAGCTTCTCGATCTCGCCCTTGGCCTCCAGCGCCAGGTTGGTGACGTCGAGGTCGGCGCTCTTGGAGGCGATGGTGTTCACCTCGCGGTGGATCTCCTGGATGAGGAAGTCGATGGCCTTGCCCACCGACCCCTTCTGGCGCAGCAGCTCGGCCAGGCGGTCGAGATGGCTGTCGAGGCGCACCAGCTCCTCGGTGACGTCCGCGCGCTCGGCCAGCAACGCCGCCTCCTGGACGAGGCGCTCCTCGTTCACCGTCCCCTTGCCGAGCAGCGCCGTCACCCGTTCGCCCAAGCGCTTGGCGAGCTCCGGCACCAGGGCGGTGGTGCGCGCGCGCAGCGCCGCGTCGATGGCGCGCAGGCGTTTCAGCCGCGACTGCATGTCGGCCTGCAGCAGCCGGCCCTCGCGGTCGCGGGCGCGGTTGAAGTCCTTGAGCGCCGCCGTCAACAGGCGTCTGACCTGCGGCAGGTCGGCGCTGGCGTCGGCGCGCCGTTCGACCACCCGCACCAGATCGGCGCCGCGGCCCATCAGCATGCCGATGTCGATCGCGCCCGGCAGCTTGAGCCGCCGCTGCAGCCCCTGCCAGCCGGCGAGGATGGCGCGCGCCAGGGGTTCGTTCGCCTCGACGGTGACCTCGTCGCCGGCGCTGCCGGCGCGGAAGATCGTCACCTCGACCTTGCCGCGTTCGGCGACCCCGCTCACCAGCTCGCGCAGCTCCGCCTCCCAGGCCTGACACTCGCGCGGCAGCGACAGCTTGACATCGAGGAAGCGCTGGTTGACGCTGCGCACCTCCACCGACAGCCGCGTGCCGCCGCCCTGCCAGCTCGCCTGGCCGAACCCCGTCATGCTCCGCATGCTCGCTCCACCCTTTCTCGGCTACCGCCGCCCTCGCAGATCCGCCCGCACCTGCGCCGCCGTGACCGTCGCCGTGCCGACCTCGCCGACGACGATGCCGGCGGCGTGATTGGCGAGCACCGCCGCCGCCTCCAGGCTGGCGCCGGCGCCGAGGGCGAGGGCGCAGGCGGCGACCACCGTGTCGCCGGCGCCGGTCACGTCGAACACGTGCCGGGCGACGGTCGGGAAGTGGCGCGCCGGCGCGCCGCGCGCGAACAGCGACATCCCCTGCTCGCCGCGGGTGATCAGCACCGCCTCGGCCTGCCAGCGCTCGAGCAGCGCCGCGCCGGCGCGCGCCAGGCTGGCGGCGTCGCGGATCTCGATCCCCGCCGCCTGGCTCGCCTCGTCGCGGTTCGGCGTCAGCAGACTGGCGCCGCGGTAGTGGGCGAAGTTGGCCTTCTTCGGGTCGATGAGCAGCGGGAACGGCCGCCGCCGCCGCACCGCGGCGAGGGCGGCGAGCAGCTCCGGCGTCACCAGCCCCTTGCCGTAGTCGGAGATGACCACCACGTCGGCGTCGCCGAGGTGGGCGAGGAGGAAGCCGCGGGCCCGCGCCGCGGCGCGGCTCTCGCGCCGCTGCGCGTCCTCGCGATCGAGGCGCACCACCTGCTGGCGGTGGGCGATGATGCGCGTCTTGCGCGTCGTCACCGCCGTCCGGCTCTGCACCACCCCGCCGACGTCGGCGCCCACCCGGCGCAGCTCGTCGAGCAGGTCGCGGCCGGCGGCATCGGCACCGACGACGCCGCACGCCACCACCGCGCCGCCGAGGGCGCGGATGTTGTGCGCCACGTTGGCGGCGCCGCCGAGGCGGCGGCTCTCGGCGGTGACCTGCACCACCGGCACCGGCGCCTCGGGGGAGATGCGGTCGACGGTGCCCCAGACGAAATGGTCGAGCATCAGGTCGCCGGCGACCAGCACCGTGACGCGCCGGAACCGGGACACCACCGCCGCCGGATCGTCTCGCCGCCCCGCCATCATCCGCCCTCCTCTCCAGCCGCCGCCGCGCCGCGCGCCAGCGCCGCCTCGACCCGCTCGATCACCTTCCCCGGCGTGATGGTCTCCATGCACAGGCGACCGATCGGACAGCGCGGACGGTAGCACGGGACGCACGGCGCCTCGCCGCGGAGCACGTAGTCGTGCCAGCCCCACGGCCCGGAGCGCCGCGGACTGGTGGCGCCGAACAGCGCCACCACGGGCGCGCCGACGGCGGCGGCGATGTGCATCGGCCCGGTGTCCGGTCCGATCGCCACCGCCGCCCGCTCCATCACCGCGATCACGTCGCGCAACCCCGTGCGTCCGACCAGGTTGATCAGCGGCCCGGCGCCGGCCGCGCCCACGGCCTCGGCGAAGGCGGCGTCGGCCGGCCCGCCGACCAGCACCACCGGCAGGCCGAGGGCGCGCAGCAGCCGGCACAGCTCGGCGGTCGCCGCCGGCAGCCAGCGGCGGCTCGGCCACGTCGAGCCGACGTAGAGGACCGCCGGCCGCTCGCCGGCGTCGGCGAGCAGCGTCGCCACCCGCTGCCGCTCCTCCGCGGTCGCCGCCAGGCCGAAGGTCAGCGGCGCCGGCAGGACGCCGAGGCGATCCGCGAAGCGCTGGAAGTGGGTCACCTTGAGGGTGAAGGTCTGCACCGGCTCGATGGTCTCGGTGTTGAAGAACCAGTTGCCCTCGCGCGAGTTCCGCCAGTGGAAGCCAACCCGCCGCGGCGCCCGCGTCGCCCAACTGAAGAGGCCGCTCTTGAAGTGGCGCTGCAGGTCGAGGACCACGTCGGCGCGCCGCTCGCGCAGCCCGCGCAGCATGCGGAGCAGCGCCGGCGCGCCGCCGCCGCGGCGGAAGACCAGGACGTCGTCGACCGCCGGATGATGCGCGAGCAGCGGCGCCGCCGCCGGCTCGACCGCCCACATGATGCGGGTCCGCGTCCACCCGGCGCGCAGCCGCTGGGCCAGCGGCATGCCGCAGACGACGTCGCCGATGGCGCCGAGCAGGATGATGAGCAGGCGCTCCGGCATCAGATCGGCACCCCGGGCGCCGGCGCCGGCAGCGGCGCCCAGCCGGCGCTGGCCCGCGGGTACTCGGGCCACAGCAGCGCCGCGCTCAGCGCCTGCACCAGCAACGCCGCCGCCGCCAGGCGCAGCAGCCCCGGTCCGCGCGCCCGCGCCACCGCCGCGCCGGCCAGCAGCGCCAGCCACGGCGCCGCCAGGACCGCCAGCAGCACCGGCACGCCGATGCCGATCGCCAGCGCCACCGCCAGCCCGATGACCGTGGCGCCGTCGGCGTATCGACTGGTCCGCCGCGGGCGCTGCGCCATCGCCAACCCGAGCAGCGGCAGGGCGTTGAGCACCAGCAGCGGGCTCACCCCCCGGGACGCCAGCTCGTCGGCGAACGCCGTCGCCGCCCAGACACGGGCGTACTCGGTCGGTTCGAACGGTGGCAGGGCGTCGATCCCCAACAGCACCGCGGCCGACACCGCCGCGCCGAGGACGACGCTGACCACGGCGCCCTGGACGACGCGGCGGCGCGGCTCGCAGCGCTCGGCGGTGAGGATGCGCCAGCCGACCAGCGCGACGGCGCCGATCGCCAGCGCCGCGCACACCGGTCGCCGCGCCGCGCCCTCGACGTGCAGCACGCCGATCGCCAGGCCGAGACAGACGCCGGCCGCCACCGCGCGTTGCACGGTCGGGTCGAGCAGGCCGCGGATGAGCAGCGTCAGCCCGGCGGTGAGCAGCAACGCCGCCGGCAACCCGCCGCCGCCAACCGCGCCGAGCACCGGCGCGAAGAGCACCAGCGCCAGCGCCGCCGTCCCGGCGCCGCGCTCGCCGTAGCGGGCGCGCGCGTTCGCCCACACCACGGCTGCCAGCAACGCCAGCAGCACGGTGTCGACCAGCGCGGTCTCGAACGGCACCAGGTGACGGGCGGCGCTCAGCGCCAGCGCCAGCGCCGCCGCGAGGGCGAGGAATGGGGCGGAGGCGGACGGCGACGAGGGGGTGGCCATGACGGGCAAGGGCGCGATCCTCGCGATGCCGGGCGGCTGGGTCAAGCGGACGCCATCTGCTAGTCAGCCGCCGTGCGCGTCAGTGGCTTCAGCTTCGTCCGCAACGCCATCGACCTCTACTATCCGGTGCTGGAGTCGATCCGCTCGGCGCTGCCGATCTGCGACGAGTTCGTGGTCGCGGCGGGCGACTCGACCGACGGCACCAGCGCGTTGTTGCGCGGCATCGGCGACCCCAAGCTGCGTCTCATCGAGACGGTGTGGGACCAGTCGCAGTTCGTGCGCGGCGCCAGCAACGCGGTGCAGACCAACATCGCGCTCGATGCCTGCGGCGGCGACTGGTGCTTCTACCTCCAGGCCGACGAGGTGGTGCACGAGGACGACCTGGAGCCGCTGCGCCGGCGCATGCGGAGCTACCTGCACGACCCGCGGGTCGATGGGCTGCTGTTCGAGTACCTGCACTTCTACGCCGACTACGACCATGTCCACGCCGGCCACGCCTGGTACCGCCGCGAGGTCCGAGTCGTCCGCGGCCAACGCGGCATCCGCTCCTGGAAGAGCGCCCAGGGGTTCCGCCGCGCCGACGGCAGCAAGCTGCGGGTCGTGCCGGCGGGGGCCCGCATCTTCCACTACGGCTGGGTGCGGCCGCCGCGCCGCATGTCGGCCAAGGCGCGCGCCCTCGCCGAGGTCCACCTCGGCGCCGCCGGCGCCCGCGCCCACGTCCCCGACATCGACACCGGCTACGATTTCGGTCGGCTGCACGGCCGCACCCGTTTCACCGGCACCCACCCGGCGGTGATGCGCGAGCGCATCGCCGCCTGCGACTGGCGCGTCGAGCCGACGGCCACCGAGCGCAAGCACGACCGCCTCGGGCAGCGGGTACTGTCGTTCCTCGAGAACCAGGTGCTCGGGTTTCGCGTGGCGGAGCACCGGAACTACGTGCTGATCCCGCCGTGAACGGGCGGGCGCGGCGCCCGCCGCCGGTCACGCTCTGCGCTCCGCGAACACGTAGCCCGTGCGCGACGGCAGGTGATCGCGCGTCGTCACCGCGAAGCCCTCGGCCGCGAGACGCCGCACCAGCTCGTCGTGGTGATGGTCGGTGATCCAGTCGTGATACTCGAGGGCGATGCGGCGGATGCGGGCGTAGGCGTCGGAGGGCGCGTCGAGCAGGATCTCGTACTCGGCGCCTTCGCAGTCGAGCTTGAGGAAGTCGCAGCGCGCCACGTCGTAGCGCGCCAAGGCGTCGGCCAGGGTGATGCACTCGATGCGCACCGCCTCGCCGGAGGTGCCGAACAGGGAATGGACGCCGTGCCGCCCCTGCATGTGCAGCTCGCGCGTGCCGGCCTGCCCGGCGATGGCGAGCGGGATCGGCTGGATGGCGTCGAGGCGGTTGCGCGCCGCGTTGCGCTGCAGCAGCGCGAAGCTCTCCGGAAACGGCTCGAAGGCGAGGACGCGCGCCGCGCCGTGGTCGGCGGCGACGTGCAGCGCGAACATGCCGATGTTGGCGCCGACGTCGATCACCACCGCGCCGGGCGGCAGGGGGTCGCGGCGCAGCCGGTAGTCGTCCTTGTAGACGATCTCCTTGTACAGCGGCACCAGCAGCGCCCCCGGCGCGCTCTCGATCTCGAGGCCGTTGCGCAGGCGCAGGCGGGTCACCTCCTCGCCGCGCAGCGCCGCGGCGCCGATCTGCAGCCAGTTGGCGACCCCGCCGGCGTAGCGGACCGACTTCAGCGCTTCCGCGAGGCCCTGCTTCGGCATCGCGTCAAGGAACCACAGATGCACACGGATGGCCACAGAGGCACACCGATCCCCCGCCTCTCGCGCCGTTCACGACGTCGGGCGGAGGTGGTGCAGCGGATCGGCGTTCGGTGTTCATCCGTGGCCATCGGCGTCGATCCGTGGCTCATTCGTGGATGCCGTGGGGCGTCCGCACGACCCCCGCGGCCCGATTCTGATCGTACAGCGCCCTGTTGGCGGCGATCACCGCGTCGTTGCGCCAGGGGCGCGGGTGATCGAGGTGGTAGACGGGGGCGGTGTAGCGGACGGAGACGCCGACCACGCCGGCGAGCAGCAGGCGCTGGCCGAAGTCGGCGTCCTCGTAGCCGTAGGTGAAGCGCTCGTCGAAGCCGCCGACGGCATGCGCGTGGCGAGCCCAGGTGGAGGCGTTCTCGCCCCGCCACCCGGGTGGCCGCGGCACGTTGCGGTCGAGCAGGTCGCGCAGGCCGGGGATCCAACTCGCGACCAGGCGGCGCCGCTTCGCGACGTCGAGCCACCAGCGCCCCGGGCGGTCCAGCACGCCGCGGCGCACCGCCGCGGCGTCGAGCGCCGCGCTGGCGTGCCGCCCCAGCAGCACCTTGCCGCCGCTGACGTAGCGACCCGGGGCGGCGCGGGCGGCATGCACCGCCAGGCAGTGCGCGGCGGGGATGCAGTCGCCGTCGAAGAACACCAGGTACTCGGCGCGGGCGGCGAGGATCGCCTGGTTGAGAATGCGGCATTTGCGGAAGCCCGCGTCGGGATGCCAGACGTGGCGCACCGGATACGGCAGGCGGCGGGTCCAGGATGCGATCAGCCGCCGCGTCTCCTCGCCGCTGCCGTCGTCGGCGATCAGCAGCTCCTGCGGCGGCCGCGTCTGCCGCGCCAATCCGCTCAGCACCAGATCGAGGGCGCGCGGGTTCTCGTAGGTCGAGACGATGACGGCGAGCGAGATCATCGGCCGTCGCCCTGCAACGCCAGCAGCTTGGCATAGCGCAGCCGCACGTAGTGCGCCGCCAGGTAGGCGAGCAGCAGGCCGCGCCAGCCGTCGCGGAAGCCGGCCTTCAGGACGTAGAACTGGAAGAAGCGCCACGCCGGATGGAGCACCAGGTCGAGGGCGCCGGCGCGGCGGCCACGCGCGTGCAGGCCCTCCGCCATGATCGTGGTGTAGCGGTCGATGGTGCGCAGGTGCTCGCTGATCGAGCGGTAGGGGATGTGCAGGAGGTCTTCGTGGAGCGCGGCGACCGGGCCGTCCACCACCACCCGCTCGTGCAGGTCGTAGGTCGCCTTGGCGGCGAAATGGCCGCGGCGGCGATCGAACAGGCGCACCGAGCGGTCGGGATACCAGGTGCCGTGGCGGATCCAGCGCCCGAGGTATTGGCTGCAGCGCGGCAGCGAGTAGGCGGCGGCGCCGGCGAAGCCGGTGGCGCGGCGGGCGGCGATCGCCGCCTGCAGCGGCTCGGAAACCCGCTCGTCGGCGTCGATCACCAGCACCCAGTCGTGCGCCGCGGCGCGCACCGCGAATTCCTTCTGCGCCGCAAACCCCGGCCAGTCGCGCTCGATCACCCGCGCGCCCAACGCCGCGGCGCGCTGGCGCGTGTCGTCGGTGGAGTGCGAGTCGACGACCACGACCTCGTCGCACCAGGCGAGCGAGCGCAGGCAGTCCTCGATGCGGTCCGCCTCGTCGCGGGTGACGACGCAGGCGCTGATCGGCGGCAGATCGCTCATCGTCCGAGCACGTCGCGGTAGAGGCGCTCATACGCCGCGACCATCTGCTCCGCCAGGAACCCCTCCCCGACCCGTGTCGGGCCGGCGGCGCCGAGGGCGGCGCGCAGGGCCGGCTCGCGCAGCAGGCGCTCGAGCGCGGCCCCGAGGGCGACCGCGTCGCCGGGCGGCACCAGCAGGCCGGTGCGGCCGTCGACCACCGCCTCGGCGAGGCCGCCGACGGCGCTCGCCACCACCGGGCGGCCGGCCGCCATCGCCTCGAGCGCCGCCACGCCGAGCCCCTCGGCGCGCGACGGCAGGACGAAGACGTCGGCGGCGGCGAGCAGATCGCCGACGTCGTCGCGCTGGCCGAGCCAGGCGACCTGCGCCGCCACGCCGCACCGTTCGGCCTGCGCCGCCAGCGCCGCGCCCTCCGGCCCCTCGCCGGCGACCCAGAGGAGCGGCCGCAGGCCGCGCGCCGCCAGCGCCGCCAGGGCGTCGAGCAGCACGTCGATCCCCTTCCGCCGCACCAGCGCCGCGGCGCACAGGAGGACCGTCGCGTCGGCCGCCGCCCCTTGCGCGCCGCGCACCGCCGCGGTGCCGAGACGCGGCCGCACGCGCTCCGGATCGACCGCGCTGGGGATGAGGACGATGCGCTGGCGCGGCACGCCGCCGGCGATCAGTTGCGCGACGATGCCGGGCGCGATCGCCGCGGTGCGCTGGCTGCAGCGCTCGTAGATGAGCCGCGTGCGCCAGCCGCGCCGCACCGGCCGATCCATGCGCCGGGTGACCACCGCCGGCAGTCCGGCGCGCCGCGCGGCGAGGCCGCCGAGCCAGGCGGCGCGGCCGGTGTGGAGGTGGACGAGATCGGCGCCGCGCAGCGCGCCGGACAGCCGCCAGGCGGCGATGAGGTCGAGGTCGCCCCGCATCGCCACCGGCCGCACGGCGATGCCCCGCCGCGCGGCCGCGGCCGCCGCGGCGCTGCCGGGCGGGCAGAGCAGCACGTTGCGATGCCCGCGCCGCGCCAGGCCCTCCATGAGCAGGAACACCTGCACCTCGCCGCCGGAGAACCGGCGCTCGGCGACGACGTGGGCGATGGTGAGTGGAGACGGGGTGTTCACCGCAGGGACGCAGGGGCGCGGAGGCCAGAGAATGTTGGCGCCAGGCGGATGTCTCCGCGCCTCGGCGTCTCCGCGGTGACGGTCTTGGTTCTCATCGATCCAGTGACGCGTCGGCGAGGATCGCCCGCGTCGCCGGGCGGGCGAGGAAGCCGTCGACGTGGCGGCGGTGGCGGCGGATGCGGGCGGCGAATTCGGGGTCGGCGGCGCGGAAGAGGCGATTGGCGATGCGCGTCGTGTCGCCCTTGTGGAAGACGTAGTAGCCGACGGCGCGGTCGGGCAGCGACAACAGGCGTTCGCCGCGCGCCGCCAGGGCGGCATTGGCGGCATGGGTGGCGTCCTCGCGGCCGTCGCTGGCGAAGGCGCAGCCGGCGGCGCGGAAGGCGGCGGTGCGATAGAGCGTCAGGCAGGAGCGCAGCCAGGGCACGCCGTCGCCGGTGGTGCGGCCGCGCCAGCGCGCCAGCAGCGGCGCGCTGCGCTCGGCCAGTCGCGCCGCCCAGGCGGCGTCGTAGACGCGGATGGTCTGGTGGCGCGAGCCGACCGCCGCGTAGCCGCGTCGCAGGACGCGGAGGAGCATCGACAGCCAACCGGCGCGGTGCACGTAGGTGTCGGAGTGCAGGACCGCGAACACGGGCGAGCGCACCCGCGCCGCCCCGAGGTTGAGCGCCGCCGCCTGGGCGGCGACGAGATCGTTGGCGATGCCGGTGTCCACGCACTCGACCCAGGTGAGCGACCGCAGGTAGTCGCGCGCGCCGTCGCGCGAGCCGTTGTCGAGCACCAGCACCCGCGGCGCCGGGTCGGTATAGCGGCGGATCGAACGCAGACAGAGCCGGATCGCGTCCAGGGTCTGGAAGTGGGGGATGAGGAGCGTGACGTCCATGGGCAGCCGGGTTGTTGCGTTGTTAGGTCGTTAGTTGTTGGGTTGTCTACCGATCGGCGCCCGGCTGGCGGCCGGTCCGCGAACCACTAACCTCGATGCGACGAAAACACTTCACCACGGAGACACGGAGGAGCCGGGACAAGAGGGGTTCGGGAGCGAGATCCCCAACGCCATCGGCAATGGCCATAGGGATCGCATCCACCCGCCATTCCGACGCTGCCCCCTCCCTGTCTCCGTGCCTCCGTGGTGAAGGTGTTTTGTCGTCTCGAGGCTGACAACTCGCCACACCCCAACGACCTCACATGCCCGATATCGCTCCCCTCTCCCACTCCGTCACCAGCGAGCGCGTGCTCGGGCTGCTCGACGGGCTCGATTGGCGGCAGGCTCGGGTCTGCGACGTCGGCGCCGGCAACGGCTACTTCTCGCAGGCGCTGGGCGAGCGGCTGCGGGCCCGCGGCCTCGACCCCGCCGCCCATCTCGCCGCCTGCGATGTCGTGCCGGCGGCGTTCCGCTATCCGCGGCTGCGCTGCGACGCCATCGCCGCCGACGGCGTCCTCCCCTACCCCGATGCGAGCTTCGACGCGGTGGTCAGCATCGAGGTGGTGGAGCACGTCGAGAACCAGTTCGCCTTCCTGCGCGAGCTGGCGCGCATCGCCAGGCCCGGGGCGCCGGTGATCGTCACCACGCCCAACACGCTGAACGCCAACTCGCGTCTGCGCACGCTGCTGCAGGGCTTCCCGCTGCTCTTCGACCCGCTGCCGCTCGCCGCCGGCGACGTCCGCCACCTGAGCGGCCACATCCATCCCGTCAGCCCCTACTTCCTCGCGCTCGCTGCCCTGCGCGCGGGCCTCACGGCGCCGCGCTTCCATCCCGACCGCACCAAGACCTCCGCCGTCATCCAGACCGCCCTGCTCGCCCCCGCGCTGTGGCTCGCCGCCGCCGCGCAGCGCCGGCGCCTGCGCCGCAAGTGGCCGGGCCTCTACGAGCAGAACGCGGCGCTGCTGCGCGCCGTCAACGGCTGGGGCATGCTCACCTGCCGCACCGCGGTGCTGGCGGTCGCGAAGCCGCGCTGACGGCCGACCGCCGGCCACGATCAGCGGTCGGCCAGCACGGCGCGGAAGGCGTCGACGCAGGCCAGGGTGATCACCGCCGACTCGGGATCGAGGCGGCGGATCGAGCGGCAGATGCGGGCGAAGGCGGCCTGGCGGTGGCGCGGCGTCACAGTGGCGAAGCGCACGCCATCGAGATCGATCAGCCACGCCTCGAGACCGCCGGCGGCGCGGCGGATGAGGACGTTCTGCAGATTGAGGTCCGGGTGCAGGGCGCCGGCATCGTGCAGACGGCGGACCAGGGCGGCGGCAGCGGCGCAGGCATCGCCGCGCTGCGCCGCCGGCGCCTGTTGCAGGAAGCGCCAGAGGTTGGCGGCGCCCCACAGCTCGCGGGTGACGAACGCGCCGCGGTAGAGCCCGGGCGCGTCCCACAGCACGGCGGCGCCGAGCGGCTCCGGCGTCGGCACCCCCGCCGCCGCCACCGCGACGGCGGTGCGCAGCTCGCGGAACGGGCGCGGCGCGACGCCGAGGTAACGGCTGCGGTTGAGCCGCCCGATCAGGCCGCCGCGCCGGTACGGACGCAGGACGACCGGCAGATCGTGGCGCAGCAGGAAGGCGCCGACCCCGCCGCGACCGCCCGGCAGCGCGCGCGCCGGCGGCAGGTCGTCGCGCGCCCAGCGCCGCAGCAGCTCACCCACCTCGGGGGCGTCGTCGCGCACCAGCAGCCGCAGCCGGCCGGCGCGAACGAACGAGAAGCCGTCGGGCGTGCGGGGCATCACGAAGGTTCGTCGATGACGGGTGTGTCGAGACTTCGGGGGTTGGGGGGCCGAGGAGCAGCGACCCGAGCCACGAATCCCTGACCACCAGCCCCTGGGAACGCCCGTCGCACCCACTGACTCGGCGGGTCCTCCCCGCTCCGTGCAGCAGTCGATCTCGAACTTCAGCCCGGCAGCGGCAAAGCTTCGTCGATCAGCATCACCGGAATGTCGTCCTTGATCGGGTAGAGGAGCTGGCAGGTGCCGCAGGCGAGGCCGTCGCCGGCGGCGGTGAGCTGCACCGGGCCCTTGCACTTCGGGCACGCCAGGATGTCGAGCAGGTCCTTACTGATGGCCATCGGGGGTCTCCTTCGCGGGTGGCGGCCGCAGGCCGACGCGGACCGCGATGTCGTCGAGCAGCGCCGCGCCGTGCTGCACGCGCGGCGCGATCCGTAGCGCAACCAGCTTGCCGGTTGCAAAGGGAAAGGCCTCGAGCTTCACGAGGTCCTTCTCGGTGGTGACGATGAGGTCGACGTCGTGTCCGCGGCGGGCGATGCGGTGCCACTGCTCGATCGTGTAGCGGTGGTGATCGGGATACTCGAAGACCTCCTCGATCGTCGCGTCCCAGCGGTGCAGCAGCGCGTAGAACGGATCCGGCCGCGCGATGCCGGTGACGGCGATGACGCGGCGGCCGGCGAGTCGGCCCATGGCATGGGCGTGCCAGAGGCCGGCGACCGATTCCACCACCGCCGCCGCCTCGAGATGGGCGTGGTACTGCGCCACGCGCAGCTCGCCCGGGGCGTCGACGGCATCCTGCTCGTCCCGTCCCATGAGCAGGATGGCGTCGGCGCGCGCCGCGGCGCGCGGCGGCTCGCGGAAGGGACCGGCGGGCAGCAACGGGCCGCGGCGGCCGTCGAGCAGGACGAGGTCGAAGTCGCGGGCGATGGCGCGATGCTGGAATCCGTCGTCGAGCACGACCACGTCGGCGCCGAGCTCGACCGCCCGCGCCGCTCCCTCGAGGCGGCGCTGCGCCACGACCACCGGCCCGGAGAAGCACTTGGCCATCATCACCGGCTCGTCGCCGGCGACGTCGGGACCCACCTCGGGACCACTGCCGCGCGACACCACGGTCGCGCCGCGCGCCGTGCCGCCGTAGCCGCGCGACACGATCGCCGGGCGCGCGCCGCGGGCCCGCAGCCCCTCCGCCACCCACAGCGTGACCGGCGTCTTGCCCGTGCCCCCGACCGCGAGGTTGCCGACGCTCACCACCGGCACGGGCGCGCGCCGGCCGCGCAGCAGGCCGAGGCGATAGGCGGCGCCGCGCAGGCCGACGCCGACGGCGAAGGCGGCGCTGAACGGCCGCAGGGCCAGCGACTCCGCCCGGCCGCGCAGGCCGCGCCGCGGCCAGACCCGCTCGCGCATGTGCCGCTCGAGGCTCACGTCGCCCCCAGCAGCGGCGCCAGCAGCTCCCACGTCCGCTGCAGCGACTCGGCGCGCGCCAGCGCCACCGCCCGCGCCCGTTCGCCGGCCGCCTCGGCCGCCTCGCGGCGCGCCAGCAGCCCGTCCCAGTAGCGCGCCAGCTCGCCCGGCGAGCGCACGGCCTCGGCGGCGCCCGCCGCCGACAGCGCCTCGGCCGCGGCGGCGACGTTCTCGGTGTGCGGTCCGAAGGCGACGGCGCGGCCGTGCGCCGCCGGCTCGAGGACGTTGTGCCCGCCGAGCGGCGCCACCGTGCCACCGACGAACACCGCCCAGGCCGCCGGGAAGAAGCGCGTCAGCTCGCCGAGGCTGTCGAGCAGCACCGCCTCGACCTCCGGACCGACCGCCGCGACGGCGCTGCGCCGCACCCAGCGCAGGCGCGCCGCGTCGAGCAGCGCCGCCGCCTCGTCGAAGCGCTCGGGCCGGCGCGGCGCGACGAGCAGCAGCGCGTCGCGATAGACGCGGCGCAGCGGCGCGAAGGCCTGCAACACGAACTCCTCCTCGCCGGGCTGGGTGCTGGCGGCGATCACCAGGCGGCGCTCGGCGAGGCCGCCGAGCGGCGGCGGGCCGGCGCTCGGCGGCACGCGCGCCGCCTTCAGCGAGCCGGTGACGTGCACGCGGTCGGACGGCGCGCCGAGGGCGACGATGCGCTCGGCATCGGCCAGGGTCTGCATGCCGAACGCGGCCACCCGCGCCAGCGCCGCCGGCAGCAGCGGCCCGGCCCAGCGGCCCCGCTCGACGGTGCGCGCCGAGAGCCGGCCGCTGACGATGGCGATCGGCGCCCCGACCCGCGCCGCGGCGCGGAACAGCCCGGGCCAGAGCTCCGTCTCCACCACCAGCAGGGCGCGCGGCCGGACGCGGCGGAAGACGCGATCGACGACGCGCAGCGCGTCCATCGGCAGCAGCGTCGCGACGTCGGCCCGCAGCTCGTCGCGCGCCACGGCGCGCCCCGTGGTGGTCGTCGTCGACACCACCAGCGGCCGCTGCGGACAGCGCTCGCGCAGCCGCGCCACCAGCGGCGCCGCCGACAGCGCCTCGCCGACCGAGGCGCAGTGCACCCAGATGGGCGGCGCCGGCAACGCCGCCGCGGCCGCCGGCACGCGGCCCAGCCGCTCCTCGATGCCCTCCGCCAGACCACGCCGGCGCAGCCACGGCCACGCCGGCACCGCCAGCACCGCGGCCAGTCCGCCCACCACGTCGTAGGCCCAGTAGGCGGCGCGGGCGGCAAGCGGCGACGGCGGCGCCGGCAGCGCCGACGGCGAGACGGGGGCGGTGTCGTCGCTCACGGTCGTCGTGGCTCCGTCGCCGGGCACTCGCCCGGCGCGGGATCGGGTGCGATCGCCGGCATGCCGACCATCGCCTCGACGCCGGCGGTCAGCTCGCGCAGCCGGCGCTCCAGCTCCTCGCGCAGCGCCTCCATCTCGGCGGCCGACGCCTCGGCGGGCACGGCGAGGGGCGTGCCGACGGCGATGACCACGCGCGTCAACGGCAGCGGAATCACCAGGCGATCCCAACTGCGCAGGTGGCGGGCGCGCGTCGCGGCGTAGGCGACGGGAAAGATCGGGGCCTGCACCACCCTGGCGAGGTGGATGACCCCCGGCTTCGCCACGTAGCGCGGGCCGCGCGGGCCGTCCGGGATGACGGCGAGATTGTCGCCGGCGCGGTAGGCGCCGACCAGGCGGAGGAAGCCGCCGACCGCGCCGCGGGTCGCCGAGCCGCGCACCGTGCGCACCCCCCAGGACTCGAGCAGGCCGGTGCCGAGGTCGCCGTCGCGGTGCTGGCTGACCAGGATGCACGTCGGCTGGCCGGCGGCGACGACCGGCAGCATGAGCAGCCGGTTGTGCCAGAAGGCGAGCACGACGCGCTCGCCGCCGCGCCAGCGGGCCCGCAGCGCCGCGTCGCCGACGTACTCGATGCGCAGGCTGGCCTGCAGCCCGCGCAGCAGCGGCCGCAGCAGCCGCGGCGCCAGGGCCGCCAGCGCCGACAGCACCCGGCGGCGGAGGGTACGCCGCCTTCGGTCAGCCATGCCCGCTCACGCCGCCGCGTCGGGAGCCGCGAACTGGAGATCGTGCAGCTTGCGGTAGTCGCCGTTGCGCGCCAGCAGCTCCTCGTGCGTCCCCTGCTCGACGATGGCGCCGCGGACCAGCACGATGATGCGGTCGGCGTTGCGGATCGTCGACAGCCGGTGCGCGATCACCAGCGTCGTGCGCCCCTGCACCAGGGTGTCGAGCGCCTGTTGCACCAGGCGCTCGGACTCGTTGTCGAGCGCCGAGGTGGCCTCGTCGAGGACGAGGATGGGGGCGTTCTTGAGCAGCGCGCGGGCGATGGCGATGCGCTGCCGCTGGCCGCCCGAGAGGCGCAGGCCGAGCTCGCCGATCATCGTGTCGTAGCCCTGCGGCAGCTCGCTGATGAACTCGTGCGCGTTCGCCGCGCGCGCCGCGGCGATGATCGCCTCCATCGGCTGCTCGATCGAGCCGTAGGCGATGTTGTTGCGCACCGTGTCGTTGAACAGGAAGGTGTGTTGGGTGACGAGCGCCATCTGCGCCCGCAGGCTGGCCTGGGTGACGTCGCGGATGTCGACGCCGTCGATGCGGATGGCGCCCGACTGCACGTCGTAGAAGCGCAGCAGCAGGTCGGCGAGCGTGCTCTTGCCGCCGCCGCTCGCGCCGACCAGGGCCACCACCTCGCCGCGGCGCAGGGTCAGGGTGACGTGGCGCAGCACCGGCTCGGCATCGTAGCGGAAGGTCACGTCCTCGACGTCGATGCGGTCGCGCAGCGGCGCCAGCACGCCGGCGCCGGGGCGATCCTGGACCTCCGGCTTGGTGTCGAGCAGCTCGAAGACCCGGTCGGCGGCCGCCAGGCCCTGTTGGATGGTGCCGTTGGCCCGCCCCAGCCCCTTGAACGGGTCGTAGAGCAGGAAGAGCGCGGTGAGGAAGGCGAGAAAGGAGCCCTGGGTGCGGCCGCCGACGACGACGCTGTAACCGCCGTACCAGACGACGCCGGCGATGCCGAAGGCGGCGAGGATCTCCATCATCGGCGTGTTGAAATTGCGGATGCGGGCGACGCGCATCGCCGTCCGCTGCAGACCGCGGCTCTCGGCGGCGAAGCGCTGCTTCTCGTAGGCCTCCATGTTGAAGGCCTTGACGACGCGGTTGCCCTGCACCGTCTCCTGCAGCAGCGCGGTGAGCACGCCGAGCGTGCCCTGCAGCTTGCGGGCGTGCTGGCGCATGCGCTTCGAGAGCCGCACCATCGGCAGCACCGAGGCGGGAAACACCACCATGCCGATCAGGGCCAGCAGCCAGTCCTGGTAGAAGGCGACCGCCATCAGCACGATCAGCGACACGCCGTCCTTGAGCACCGAGGCGGCCGTGCCGGTGAGCGAGGTGCCGATGACGTAGACGTCGCTGGTGACGCGCGACAGCAGCGCGCCGGTCGGGTGGCGATGGAAGAAGCCGAGCGACAGGTCCTGGATGTGCGCGTTGAGATCGTTGCGCAGATCGTTGATGACCTGGTTGCTGACGTACTCGCTGAGGTAGCCGCTGCCAAAGCCGCACAGGCCGCGGAAGATGAACACGCCGATGATCGCGAACGGCAGCACCTCCAGGACGTTGCCATTCTTGGCGGTGAAGATGTCGTCGAAGATGAAGCGCACGAGGAACGGCATGGCGCCGGCGGTGGAGCCGAAGAGGATCATGCAGGCCATGGCGCCGACGAAGTACGGCCACACGTAGGGCCGCAGATAGCCGAGCAGGCGGTGGATCAGTGCGCGGTCCATGCGAGCGTCAGCCTCGTCGCGGGCCGCGGGATCCACGGATGAACACGGATCCCCTTCCCCCACTCCGCCGATGGGCACAGGTCCGCCCCACCCTCCCCACACGGGAGAGGTGAGCTGGCAAGAGCTCCTCTGGCTGAGGGAAGTGGGGAGTGGCGTTCATCGGTGCGGTTGGGGATTGGGATCCGTGTTCATCCGTGGACCGACCAGCGTCAGCGCCAACTCCGCCGCCCGCGACGCGGCTCCCGGCTCGCCGAGCGCCGCCCGCAACTCGACGAGTGCCGCGGCGACCTCGGCGTGGCGGCGGTGGACGTCGCGCACCGCGTCGGCAATGGCGGCGGGCGTGACCGCGTCCTGAATGAGCTCGGGGAACATGGGGCGTTGGAGAATGATGTTGGGCATGCCGATCCAGGGCACGTCGACCAGCCGGCGGGCAATCCAGTAAGTGAGTGGTGCCAGACGATACACGATGACCATCGGGCAGCCCAAGAGGGCGGTCTCGACGGTCGCGGTGCCCGAGGCGACGATGGCCGCGTCGGCGGCGGCGACCACGTTGTACGTGTCGTTGTGCGCCACCGGCATCGGTACCGGGCGGCCGCCGAGGGCCGCCGCGAGGTCGTCGGGCGCCAGCGACTCGGCCAGTGCGGTGATCGACTGCCAGCCCTCGGGTGCCAGGCTGGCGGCCGCGTCGCACATGGCGCGGAAGAGGAGCCTCACCTCCTTCGTGCGGCTGCCCGGCAGCAGCGCCAGCAGCGGCCGGTCGGCGACCAGGCCGTAGCGGGCGCGGGTCTCCTCGCGGCCGCGGGTGGCGCGGACGACGTCGAGCAGCGGATGGCCGACGTGCTCGGCCAGGTGCCGCCCGCCGGCGTTGTAGACCCCGGGCTCGAAGGGGAACACGGCGGCGAGCTTGTCGACCCGTTCGGCGATGGTGCGGATGCGGCCTTTCCGCCACGCCCACACCTGCGGCGCGACGAAGTAGAAGACCGGGATACCCCGTCGTTTGGCCTGCTTCGCCAGGCGCAGGTTGAACTCCGGGTAGTCGACCAGCACCACCAGGTCGGGCCGGGTCGAATCGAGCGTGCGGACCAGCGTGCGGTAGGCGGCGACCAGACGGCCGAGGGTGCCGAAGGTCTCGGTGAAGCCCATGGTCGCCACGTGCGCGGTATCGACCAGCACCTGCATGCCGGCGGCGCGCAGGCGCGGGCCGCCGATGCCGACCACCTCGAGATCGGGGCGGCGGGCGCGCAGTTGGGTGACGAGCGCCGCGCCGTGCAGGTCGCCGGACGCCTCGCCGGCGACCAGCAGGACGCGCAGCGTCATGCCGTCTCCAGCGCGGCGCGGATGCGCTCCGCGACCTCCATGGCGCGCACCGCGGTGACGCCGTCCACCAGCGGCGTGGCGCGGCGGCGGACCGAGTCGACGAACGCCTCGATCTCGTCGAAGAGCGGATCGGCGTCGCTGAAGTGCTGCTCGCTGACGTCGATGGTCGGCAGCCCGCCGGCGGCGGCCGGCAGGCGGCGATAGAGGCGGATCGTGCGGTCGCCGTAGTCGACCGAGACGTAGGCGTCGGCCTGGAAGAAGCGGATCTTGCGCTCCCGCTTCATGGCGACGCGGCTGGCGGTGACGTTGGCGATCGTGCCGCCGGCGAAGCGCAGGCGGGCGTTGGCGATGTCGACGCGCTCGGAGAGCACCGGCACGCCGACCGCCTCGACCCGTTCGAGCGGCGCCGGGACGACGCTGAGGATGACGTCGAGATCGTGGATCATGAGGTCGAGGATGACGTCGACCTCGGTGCCGCGCTCGGTGAAGGGCGCCAGGCGGTGGCACTCGATGAAGCGCGGGTGGGTGAGCACGCCGGCCAACGAGCGGATGGCGGGATTGAAGCGCTCGAGGTGGCCGACCTGCAGGATGCGCCCGTGCTCGGCGGCGAGCGCGACCAGGGCGCGCCCCTCGGGCAGGGTCGCGGTGATCGGCTTCTCCACCAGCACGTCGATGCCGTGCGACAACAGCGCCGAGGCGACGGCGAAGTGGGCGTTGGTCGGCACCGCGATGCTGGCGCAGTCGATGCGGCCGAAGAGATCCTCGACCGCGGCGGCCGCCGGCGCGCCGACGCGGGCGCCGATGGCGGCGGCGCGGGCCGGGTCGGCATCGACGACGCCGACCAGCGCGACGCCCGGCAGGCTGGCGTACTTCTCGGCGTGGAAGGCGCCGAGATAGCCGACGCCGACCACCGCCGCGCGCACCGGCTCAGGCATCGGCGCGCACTCCGACGATCACCAGGTGGGCGGCGGCGGCGTCCGCCAGCAGGCGCTCGCGCTCGAGCAGCAGCGTGCGCCCGGCCTCCAGCGCCAGCACCGCGATGCCGGCATCGCGGCACACCGCGATCGTCGCCGGTCCGACCGCCGGCACGTCGAAGCGCAGGTCCTGCGTCGGCTTGCTCACCTTCACCGCCACCGCGCCGCCGCGGCCGAGCGCGCCGCCTCGGCGCAGCGTCTCGTCGGTCCCCTCCAGCGCCTCGACCGCCAGCACCATGCGCGACTTCACCACCACCGTCTGGCCGATGTCCCAGGCGCCGATGCCCTTCGCGGCCGCCAGCCCATAGCGGATGTCGGCCCACTGCGCCGCGTCGGGCGCGCCGGCGGTGAGCGCACCTTCCGGGGTGAGGATCGAGGCGAGGAAGAGGGTCGACTCGACCACCGCGATCCCCTCGCCCGCCAACTCCTCGGCGACGCCGCGCAGCACGACGTCGTCGCTCCACCGCGTCAGCCGGGCGAGAAAGCGCTGTCCGCGCTCGTCGGGCGCGAAATGCTCGAGCAGCGCCGCCTTGCGGATGCCGCCCGCCATCACCGCCCGGCGCACCCCGGCCTGCTGGAAGGCGCGGATGATGGTGTCGAGCTGACCGACCTTGATCCAGGCGCAGGACTCCACCTCCGCCGCGAGCGCGGGATCCGTCTCGCCCTCGTGCGCGACCGCGACGACCGCAACGCCCGCGGCGCGGGCCGTGCGCGCGAAGAGGAGCGGGAACGTGCCATTGCCGGCGATGAGACCGATGCGTTCCATGGACGATCACGGACGGCGCGCGCTGCCAGGCGGTGGCCCGCCGGAGCGCGGCGCGAGGCACGCGCCGGCAGGTGGACGACGCACGGAGGGGCGGGGCTTCGCGGCGCGCGCCCCGCGCTTCTCGCTTGTGCCTCGCGGTTCCCGGAACGTCACCGTCGCGCTCCTCGACGACCGCAGCAGCGGAGAGTCAGTCCTCGTCCCCCGACGGGGCCGGGGCATCCGACGTCCGTCGCCGATCCTCGCGACAGACGCCGCGCTGCGACGCTTCGATGAAGGCGACGAACCGATCCACCTCCGGCACGCCGGGGATCTCCGCGCGGACGCGCGCCGCGGCCTCGGCGACCCGCAGCCCCGACTGGAACATCAGCCGGTAGGCGGCGCGGATGGCCCGGATGGTCTCGGCGCCCAGGCCGCGGCGCTTCAATCCCAGGCTGTTGAGGCCGTGCAGGGTCGCCCGATCGCCGGTGGCGTTGCAGAACGGCGGCACGTCCTGCGACACCATCGATCCGGCGCCGATGATCGCCGACTCGCCGAGGCGGGCGAACTGGTGGATGCCGGAGAGCGCGCCGATCACCACCCCCGATTCGATGGTGACGTGGCCGCCGAGCTGCGTGCCGTTGGCGACGATGTTGCGGTCGCCGAGGATGCAGTCGTGGGCGACGTGCGCGTAGTTCATCAACAGGTTGCCGTTGCCGACCCGGGTCACCATGCCGCCGCCCTCGGTGCCGGGCTGCAGGGTGCAGAACTCGCGGATGCGGTTCTCGTCGCCGATCCGCAGCTCGCTCGGCTCGCCGTGGTACTTGAGGTCCTGGGGCACGGCGCCGATGGACGCGAACTGGAAGATCTCGTTGCGCGCCCCGATCGTCGTTCGCCCCTCGATGACCACGTGCGGACCGACCCGGGTGCCGGCGCCGATCCGCACCTGGGCGCCGATCACGCTGTACGCGCCGACGCTGACGCCGTCGCCGAGCTCGGCCCCCGCCGCGACGATCGCCGTCGGGTGAACCTGCGCCCCGCCCATCGCGTCCGTGCCGCCTACTTCTTCCGCGCGTTGTAACGGGCGATGATCTGCTCGGTGAGGTCGAGCTCGGGCGAGCCGTACAACACGCTGCTGCTCGATTGCTCGAGGATGATGCTGTAGCCCTGCTCCTTGCCGAATCCCTCGATGACCACCTGCAGCTCCTTGAGGAGCTCGACGGTCAGCTCGCTGTCCTTCTGCTGCAGCTCGCCCTGCGAATCCTTGTAGGCGCGCTCGAAGTCGCGCAGCTTCTTCTGGTAGTCGCTCTCCAGGTTGCGCGCCTCCTCGGCCTTCATCACCGCCGACTTCTTCTCCAACTGCTCCTTCATGCTGTCGAGCGCGTCCTTCTTCTTCTTCAGGTCCACCTGCAGGCGGTCCACCTGAACCTTGAAGCGCTCCTTGGCGGCCTTGCCGGCGTCGCTCTCGTTGAGCGCGCGCTGCAGGTCGACGTAGCCGATCTTCAGCTCGGCCGCCCGGGCGGCGGCAGTGAACGCGCACAGCAGGCTGAGCGCCAGCGCCAGGGTGGTGCGTACGATCATGTGCGGGACTCCTTCTCGGGGTTCTTTCTCACGGCGGGGCGCCAAAGGAAAACTGGATGCGCTGGATCTGGTCGCCGCTCTGCGGGTTGAGCGGGACGCCGACCTCGATGCGCAGCGGGCCGATCGGCGACAGCCAGCGGATGCCGCCACCGACGGACACCCGCATGCCCCCGAAGTCGATGCCCTGCGAGGCGAGGAAGGCGTTGCCGGCGTCGCAGAAGACGACGCCCTTGATGCCGAGCTGCTGGACGATGGGAAAGATGAGCTCGTTGTTGAACACGAGCTGCTGGCTGCCGCCGATGACGTCGCGGCGGAGCAGCCGGCCGCAGGCGTTCGGCCCGTAGGGGCACTGGTCGTCCTGGCCCTTGCCCTGCTCGAACACGTCGACCCGCGGGCCCAGCGACCGCACCTGGAAACCGCGCAGCGAGTTGATGCCGCCGGGGAAGTAGCGCTCGAACAGCGGCAGCTCCGGATTGTTGCCGAAGCCGAGGCCGTAGCCGAAGTTCCAGCCGGTGGCGAAGGTGAGCGGTCCGAGCTTCGGGATCTGGTACACCGGGATGTACCAGCGGGCGCGCGACTGGGCGTTGAGGAAGTCGCTGTCGCCGCCGAGACCGGCGATCTCGATCGAGAAGTCCTGGAACGAGCCCGCCGTCGGGTCGAGCAGGCTGTTGCGGGTGTCGCGGAAGATGCGGGGAATGATCGAGCTGGTCAGGCTGGTGCCGGCGGCGGCGCGCAGCACGGTGGCGGCGCTGCGGGCGACGTTGGAGATCTCCGCGTTCTCGATGCGGTACTCGACGCCCATGCGGGTATCGAGCAGCGACACCTCGCCCAGCGGGCCGAGGTGGACGACGTCGAGGCCGAGCGCCGGGAACGGATAGAGCGTCCGGATGCCGCCGCCGGTGCCGCCGCGGGTGAACTGGTCGAACTCGAGCTGCCAGTTGAAGGCGTCGATGCCGAGGGTCAGCGGCGTGTCGAGGAAGTACGGCTCGGTGAAGCTGAGGCTGATGTTGCGGCGGATCGAACCGAAGTCGGCGTTCAGGACGATCGCCTGGCCGCGGCCGAAGAGGTTCGACTCGGAGAGCCGGATGTTGAACAGGAACGACTCGCCCGAGCTGATGCCGGCGCCGGCGGAGAAGGCGCCGGTGTTTCCCTCGCGGACGTCGACCAGCATGTCGAGCTTGTCCTCGGCGTCCGCCTTGCGGGTGGTGATGTTGACGTCCTCGAAGAAGCCGAGGCGGCGCAGGCGGTCCTGGCTGCGGCGCAGCCGGGTGCCGGAAAACGGGCTCTGTTCCGCGAGCTCGAGCTCGCGGCGGATGACCTTGTCGCGCGTCTTGGTGTTGCCGCTGATCTCGATGCGGTCGATGCTCACCGCCGGGCCGCGGGTGATGGTATAGGTGACGTCGACCCGTTTGTCGGCCTGGTCGATGTTGGTCGTGGGGGTCACGTTGACGAAGGCGTAGCTGAGGTCGCCGTACGCCTCGGTGAGATTGTTGATGTCCTTGCGCAGCAGGCTCGGCTTGAAGATCTCGCCCTCGTGCGCCTCGAACTTGCCCTGCTGCGCGGTCTCGATCTCCGGCAGCGTCTCGCCGGCGGTGGCAATGGTGCCGAAGTGGTACTGCTCGCCCTCGTCGACCTTGATGGTGACGGTGAGGCCGTCCTCCTGGCGCTCGACCTTCGGTTCGTCGACGCGGACGTCGATGAAGCCGTTCTCGTAGTACCAGGCGGTGAGGCGCTCGGTGTCGGTCTTCAGCACCTCGCGGTCGAGGTTGCCGGATCCGGTGATCGGCGACAGGATGCCGCGCTCGCTGGTCTGCATGACGCGCTTCAGCTCGCTGTCGCTGAACTGGCTGTTGCCCTCGAACTCGATGTGCTGGATGCGGATCGGTTCGCGTTCGTCGACGACGAAGGTGACGTCGACCTCGTTCTCGCCCACCGGGGTCGTCTCGTAGCGGATGTCGGCGTCGAGGTAGCCTTTCTTCTGGTAGGCGTTCTTCGCCTCCTCGATGCCCTGCCGCGCCTTCTCGGGGTCGAGGATGGTGGTCGGGCGGACGCGCAGCATGCCCTCGAGCTCTTCCTTGTCGATCTTCTTGTTCCCCTCGATGCGCACCTGGCGGATGAAGGGCCGCTCGTGCACGTCGTAGGTGAGGACCCAGCCGCCGCCCTGGCGGTCCATGGTGGCGCGCACGTCGTCGAAGAACCCCATCTTGTAGATGGCGCGGATGTCGTCGTCGACGGCCTGCGGGTCGTACGGACTGCCGGCGCGCTGCTTCAGCTTGACGCGAACCGCCTCGTCCTCGACCCGCTGGTTGCCGACGATCTCGACGCGCTCGATGCGGATGCCCGCGGTCGGCGCCGCCTCCGCCAACTGCGACACGCCGACAGCCGGCCGGAGCACGAGCCCCGCGACCGCCAGAGCGATGATGAGCGCTCGCACGCTACGGCACATTCTGTCCGGCAAAACGGGCGAGACGTAACAAAGCGTCAGGGCCCAGTAAACCCGCGTCGGAACTCACACCGATGCGCACCGGGTCACTCCAGATGGCCGCGGCTCATGCGCAGGGTGCGATCGGCGAGCGCCGCCAGCTCGAGGTTGTGGGTGACGATCACCAGGGTGATGCCGCGCTCGCGCTTGAGGCTGAGCAGGAGCTGGTGGATCTCGTCGGCGGTCCCCGGGTCGAGGTTGCCAGTCGGCTCGTCGGCGAGGACGACGCGCGGCGACAGGACGATGGCGCGCGCCACCGCGACCCGCTGCTGCTCGCCACCCGAGAGCTCGCCGGGCTTGTGATCGAGGCGCGCCGCCAGCCCGACCTGGGCGAGCACCGCCCGGGCGCGTGCCGCGGCCTCGTCCCAGGAGAGGCCGCCGATCAGGCACGGCATCATCGTGTTCTCGAGCGCGGAGAAATCCGGCAGCAGGTGGTGGAACTGGAAGATGAAGCCGATCTCACGGTTGCGGAAGGCGGCCAACTCCGCCTCGCCGAGCGAGCCGAGAGCGACGCCGGCGAAGTCCACCTCGCCCGACGAGGGCGTGTCGAGGGCGCCGAGCAGGTGCAGCAGCGTGCTCTTGCCGACGCCCGACTGGCCGACGATGACCACCGCCTCGCCGGCGGCGACGTCGAGGTCGAGGTCGCGCAGCACCTCGACCGACTTCTGCCCGCCGTAGTGCTTGCACAGCCCGCGGGCGCGGATCAGCGGCCGATCAGTCATAACGGATGGCCTCGACCGGGACGAGCCGCGACGCCTGGCGCGCCGGGTACAGGGTGGCGAGCAGGCAGATGACGAGCGAGACGGCGACGACGAGCAGGAAGTACTGCGGGTAGATCTTCACCGGCAGGGTCGGCGTGTAGAACACGCCCGGCGGCAGCGGGATCACGTACTCGCGCAGCGCGGCGCAGAGCAGCAGGCCGAGCGCGGTGCCGGCCGCCGTGCCGACGCCGCCGATGATCAGCCCCTTGGTGATGAAGATCTCGGCGATGCCGCGCCGGGTGGCGCCCATCGACTTGAGGACGGCGATGTCGCGCCGCTTCTCCATCACCACCATCACCAGGGTGGCGACGATGTTGAACGCGGCGACCAGGACGATGAGCGTCAGCACCAGGAAGTAGACGAACTTCTCCAGGCGGATGGCGGCGAACAGGTTGTGGTTGAGGTCGCGCCAGGACTGCACCCGGTACGGGAAGTCGAGCTGGCCGGCGATGCGCGCCTTGACGGCGTCGGCGGCGTCGAGGTCCGCGGTGCGGATCTCGATGCCGCTCACCGCGTCGCCGAGGCCGAAGAAGCGCTGCGCCTCCTGGATGCCGATGAAGGCGAGCGCGCTGTCGTACTCGAGCATGCCCGCCTCGAACAAGCCGACGACCGCGAAGCGGCGCACCTTCGGCACCATGCCGACGACGGTCGGCACGCCGGCGGGGGCGACGACGCTCACCGGCTCGCCGACCTGGACGTCGAGCTGGCGGGCGAGTTGGGTGCCGAGAATGATGCCGGGGAGCTCGACCCTGGCGCCGCTCTCGTCCCGCTGCACGGCGTGCCGGCTGCCCAGGTCTTCGATGCGCCCGCCCGTGAGGTGCGCGCTGAAGTCGATGGCGCCGCCCGGTTGCGGATGGACGCCGCGCACCAGCACGCCGGCGACGTCGCTGCCGCTGGCGAGCATCGCCTGGCCCTGCACGAAGGCGTCTGCCGCCTCGACGCCGGGCACGGCGCGCAGGCGCTGCTCGACGCCGGCCTGGACCGGCATCGAGGCGCCGTAGTCGGAGACGACGACGTGCGGCGTGAAGCCGAGGATGCGGTCGCGCAGATCCTCCTCGAAGCCGGTCATCACCGCCAGGACGACGTTCAGCGTCATCACCCCGACCGCGACGCCGCCGGTGCTGATGGCGGTGATCAGCGACAGGAAGCCCTCGCTGCGTTTGGCGCGCAGGTAGCGCAGGCCGATGAAGAAGGGGTACCGCATGCGGCGCCGGACGGCGCGATCAGCGGCGCTCGGGCCGCATGTGCGGGAAGAGGATCACGTCGCGGATCGACGCCGAGTCGGTGAGCAGCATCACCAGCCGGTCGATGCCGATCCCCTCCCCCGCCGCCGGCGGCATGCCGTGCTCGATGGCGCGCAGGAAGTCCTCGTCCATCTCATGCGCCTCCTCGTCGCCGGCGGCCTTCTGCGCCAGTTGCGATTCCAGGCGGCCGCGCTGGTCATCGGGATCGTTGAGCTCGGAGAAGGCGTTCGCCATCTCCTGGCCGGCGATGAACAGCTCGAAGCGGTCGACGAACGCCGGCGCGCGCTCGTTGCGCCGCGCCAGCGGCGAGACGGCGACCGGGTACTCGAAGACGAAGGTCGGCTGGATGAGCTCCGGCTCGGCGAGGTATTCGAAGAGGTCGAGCAGCAGGTAGCCGGGCGCCGACGCGGCGCCGTACTGCTGCTCGTAGCTCTTGCGGAACGGGCCGCCGATCGCGTCGGCGGCGGCGCGCAGCGCGTCGCGGTCGAGCGCCCGCACCGCGTCGAGCGGCAGCGCGCAGCGCTCGGCGACGAATTCGGGGATGGCGACGCGGCGGTAGGGGGGCGTGAGGTCGATGTCGTGCCCCAGGTACGGCACGCGGCGGGTGCCGGCGACGGCGTCGGCGAGGGCGCTGAAGAGCTCCTCGGTCAGTGCCATCAGGTCCTCGTACGTCGCGTACGCCTGGTAGAACTCGAGCAGGGTGAATTCCGGATTGTGGCGGGTGGAGACGCCCTCGTTGCGGAACACGCGGTTGAGCTCGAAGACGCGGTCGAAGCCGCCGACCAGCAGGCGCTTGAGATAGAGCTCCGGCGCGATGCGCAGGTAGAGGTCCATGGCGAGCGCGTTGTGATGGGTGACGAAGGGCTTCGCCGCCGCGCCGCCGGGGATCGGCTGCATCATCGGCGTCTCCACCTCGATGTAGCCGCGCCCGGTGAAGAAGCCGCGCAGGAACTGGATGATCTGCGTGCGGCGGCGGAAGGTCGCGCGCGCCTCCTCGTTGGCGATCAGATCGACGTAGCGTTGGCGGTAGCGCGCCTCGACGTCGGTGAGCCCGTGCCACTTCTCGGGCAGCGGCCGGAGCGCCTTCGACAGGACGCGGAAGGTCTGCGCCGCGAGCGTCAGCTCGCCGGTCTTGGTGCGGAACGGCGTCCCGACGACCCCGACGACGTCGCCGACGTCGGCGAGCTTGAACACCGCGAAGGCGTCGTCGCCGAGCGCGTCGCGCTTCACGTGCACCTGCAGCCGGCCGTCGCGGTCGAGCAGGTGGAGGAAGGATGCCTTGCCGAAGTCGCGCTTGGCGACGATGCGGCCGGCGATGGCGATCCGCTCGGTGACCCCGGCCAGCGCCTCGGCGTCGTGCTCGCCGTACCGCCGCGCCACCTCGGCCGTGGTGTGGCTCGGCGCGAAGTCGTTCGGGTACGGATTCACGCCGGCGGCGCGCAACGCGTCCAACTTGCTGCGGCGGGCCGCGATCTGATCGAGGGCGTCGGACTCCACGGCAGGTTGCTATGGGTGCGTGGTGGCGGAGTCAAGCTGCGCGCCGGCCGCGGCGCGGCGGCGATCACCACCGCGTCGACGGCGAGGCGGCGAGACGCCGCGGACGCGCGAGCGGCGCGAGCGGCGCCCCCTGCTGGTGACGCGCGAGCGGCGCCCTTTCTTGGTGAGCGGCGCCCCCTTGTCTCGCGCAACCGGGGCCCCTATCCTCGCCGCCGCATGCGCATCACCGTCCTTCCGCGCCGCCAGCAGGTGGAGATCGCCGGCCGCCGGCGCGCCGCCGACGTGTTGCGCGAGCTCGGCTTCCTGCCGGGCACGGCGATGGTGATCCGGGGCGATGAGCTGGTGCCCGAGAGCGCGATGCTCGAGGCCGACGACGACATCGAGGTGCGCTCGGTGATCTCCGGAGGCGCCCCATGAAGTGCACGCGGTGCAAGGCGCCGGCGCAGGTGCAGTTGCGCGCCCACAACGCGAACTTCTGCCGCGACTGCTTCCTCTTCATCTTCCAGCGCCAGGTGGAGCGGGCGATCGAGAAGGAGCGCATGTTCCGGCGCGACGAGCCGGTGCTGGTCGCGGTGTCGGGCGGCAAGGACAGCCTGGCGCTCTGGGAGGTGCTGCACGGGCTCGGCTACCAGACCACCGGCCTGCACCTCTCCCTCGGCATCGGCTCGTACTCCGACGTCTCGACCGAGAAGACGGCGGCGTTCGCCGCGGCCAACGGCCTGCCGCTGATCACCGTGCGTCTCGCCGAGGCCGGCATGGCGGTGCCGGAGGTCGCGGGCCTGACGCGCCGGCCGGCGTGCTCGGCCTGCGGCACCATGAAGCGCCACTACTTCGACCAACTCGCGATCGACCGCGGCTTTCCGGTCGTGGCGACCGGCCACAACCTGGACGACGAAGCGGCGCGCCTGCTCGGCAACGTCCTGCACTGGCAGTTGCCCTACCTGGCGCGGCAGAAGCCGGTGCTCGAGCCCACGCATCCGCGTTTCGTGCGCAAGGTGAAGCCGCTGTTCCGGGTGAGCGAATACGAGACCGCGATCTACGCCTTCCTCAAGAGGATCGACTACGTCGTCGACGAGTGTCCGAACGCGGTCGGCGCGACCCAGTTGGTGTACAAGGAGATGCTGAACCGCCTCGAAGCGGCGAGTCCGGGCAGCAAGCTCACGTTCGTGCAGGACTTCCTGAGCCGCGCCCAGCCGGTGCTGCCAGCGGCGACCGGCGACGGCCCGCCGCAGACCTGCGCGCAGTGCGGCATGCCGGCGTTCGGCGAGATCTGCGGCTACTGCCGCTTGATGCGCGAGACCGAGCAGAAGCGCGAGCGCCGCGCCGCCTCGGGCGCGGCCTGAAGCGGACGAGCACGATCGTGGTCGACGACGACGACCCGGCGCTCGCCGCCGCGCCGGCGGGCGAGCCCGCCCCCGAGCGGCGCGAGCTGCTGCGCGCCGGCGAGTCCGTGCTGTTCATCGACAGCAAGGACCGCGAGTACCTGAAGACCCTGCGCCCGGGCGGCCGGGTGTCGCTGCGCGGCGGCATGGTCGCCGCCGACGACCTCATCGGCACGCCCGAGGGCCGGATGGTGCGCAATCCAAAGGGCGAGTCGTTCCTCATGCTGCGGCCGACCTTCGCCGAGCTGATTCCCAACCTGCCGCGGCGGGCCCAGGTCATCTACCCGAAGGACATCGCGCTGATCCTGCTGTGGGGTGACATCGGCCCCGGCATGCAGGTCCTGGAGGCGGGCACCGGGCCGGGCGCTCTGACCATGGCGCTGCTGCGCGCCGTCGGGCCGAACGGCTCGCTGACCTCGTGCGAGATCCGCCCCGAGTTCATCGACATGGCGCGCGGCAACGTGGCGCAGTTCTATGGCGACGCGCCGCACTGGTCGGTGGTCGAATGCGACGTGCGGCAGGGACTCCCGCGGGGCGGGCTCGACCGCATCGTCCTCGACCTGCCGGAGCCCTGGACGGTGCTCGGCGCGGCGGCCGAGGGACTGCGACCGGGAGGCGTGCTGGTCGTCTACCTGCCGACCGTGCTGCAGGTGAAGCAGGTGACGGATCAGGCGCCGGCGGCGGGTTTCGGCCGCGTGCAGGTGATGGAGTCGCTGCTCCGCCCCTGGCACTCGCGCGGCCTCAGCATCCGTCCAGAACACCGCATGGTCGCGCACACCGGCTTCATCATCGTCTGCCGTCGGGTCGTTGA